>JAEORY010000055.1 GCA_016840645.1 Candidatus Borrarchaeota archaeon
GTCATATCCGAGCATAGAAAGATGTGCTTCTGCGCTCCCTGGGGCTATTCCAGGTGCTATTGCATTTAAAAGACCGTTGATTCCTTCCGCTGCTATGTAATCCATATTTGGAGTATTTGCCCATTCTAACGGAGTACAATTTCGTATTTCCGATTCTCTATCCGCCATTCCATCTCCAACAATAAAAAGAAATTTCTTCATGTCTATGCGCTTCCAATATCCCTTAAATCTTTTCTATAAATCTTTAAGGCTTTTACCTGATCCAATCATTGAAGGAGACTATTTCCATTTGTCAATGAAGTTGGATTCTACTTTAGATTAAAATACAAGGAGAGATTAGATAGAATGAATATTGGAGACCTAGGTTAATATATCCTACTTCAAATATATAAATAGGTTACATTCTCTGTAATCGAATAAAGTGAACTATATATCAGAAACTTGCCATATCGTTTATAATGTCGATTCTGAAACCCTATGCGATTAAATACGAAATCAAGATTTGAAAATGCTACTGTTCGATTGATTTAAGAGGTCCTATGAATGCAGAATATTAACGTATTGGCTTTATTTTTATTTTTTGAAAATGTTTTAGGAGCAGATCAGAGATTACAGATGTTTATAACAATTTTCTTAGCCTTTTGTATCGATTTAACGGTAGGAGAACCACCAGAACCCATACATCCAGTAGTATTGATAGGAAAAGTAATTGGCAAGCTAAAAAATTCTTTGAAGCATAAAAATCCACGCATAGAAAAATTCAACGGCGTAATACTAGCAATAAGTACAATTATAATCTTTGTAATTCCCTTATTTTTTTTGTTAGTGATGGTTCGTCTATTTCTTGGGATATTGGCCTCAATTTTATTGGCAGCATACCTTCTAAAAACAACCTTCTCAATGAAGTTTTTTATTAGTTTAATAACTCCAATCGCAAACGCACTCGAAAGAAATGATATTGAGGACGCCAGAAAACTTGTATCACGTGTCGTTGGAAGAGATACGTCAACCTTGGATAGCAGGCTAGTCACATCAGCAGCAGTTGAAACGACTGCGGAAGGGATACCTGATTCTTTGATCTCACCAATTTTTTATTTTGTTCTTTTTGGAATATTTGGCGTCGTTGCTGGAATAATAGGTGCGTTAGTATTTCGAGCAATAAGCACTTTGGACTCGATGGTTGGATACAAAGATTCCGTACATATCAATATAGGAATGATTTCAGCAAGATTAGATGATGCCGCGAATTTTATTCCCGCTCGTCTTTCTGCATTTTTAGTCGTTATTGCCTCTGCTCTTCTTAGAGAAAATTATAAAAACTCATGGAAAATAATGCGGAGAGATGGATCTACAACAAGTAGCATTAATTCTGGATGGGTAATGGCTGCTGCCGCAGGTGCACTTAATGCCCAACTTGAAAAGCCGGGAAATTATTTACTTGGTGATCCTATTGAGTATCTGAACAAAAGCCATATCTTTCGCACTACCAAAATATTGAAAATTACGATATTGCTCTTTCTATTGTTTATGTGCGTCCCACTCATCTTTATTAGTCCATATATCAGTAGTTTATTGATTAAATTTACAGATGTATTAATAGGATCGATTTTAACAAGCTATAATGCATGATCTTAATAACCACCAAAAACTATAGTTGTGATGTTAATGGCGCAAGATATGGAAGAGATCAAAATTGATGGAATATCAGCTGAGATTAGAGAAAACGCCATTATAATTAACTCAGATGTTCCATTGAAAGCTTTAAGTTCAGCAGTTCTAAATGGGGGATTCATTAAAAGTCAAAATATTTTAAACTATCAAGTTCCTTTAGATTATTCACATGAAGATCCAAAAATGGATTTAAAACGCGTTTCTGAGGCCCTTGGCCTTAAAACACCAGTAATTGGGCTAATGACTGGTGTCAACATTAAAAATGTTTCAATTAAGAACGAAATGAGTAATAGCATATCAACATGTGCAATTATAACAGCTGGGCTTTCTAATCCTGCCGCTGCTGGAGATTATATTCCTATAAAAGATTTCGGTACGATCAATATAATATTGTTGATTGATGCCGATTTGACGGATTCTGCATTAGTAGATGCAATTAAAACAATAACTGAGGCAAAAACTATAGTGTTACATGATTTAGATATTAGAAGTCCTTATTCGAAACATTTTGCGACGGGTACAACGAGTGACGCAGTGGTTGTTGCATGTACAGGACAAGGCGGAACTTATGAATATGCTGGTACAGCAACCAAAGTGGGCTATTTAATTGCCAGAGTCGTCATAAAGGCTTTAAAGATCGCTTTAGAGAAACAAGAGGGAATAGTGTGAGCTACCTCGTGCTAAAGCATCGAGGCTTCCTGCTTCAACGACGGACTCGATCCCCTTGCGGGTTACGGAGGTCTTATCTCCACAGGCTTAACATCCCTACGCCCCGTAGGTACTATAATTGGTTTCACCAAAAAACTATATAAACACCACACAATTCATCACCACGCTAAAGCATTTGTGCTTTCTTGCTTGGTTATCAGTAACGGTGGCGAAAAAGCTGGCATTTAAGAAAATTAAGTATCTATTTTCATTTCTTACAACTTTACCTCTTAAAGGTCCTGAATCTTTTGAACAAATAGCAGATGGTTTCTACATTGCACCATTTGTCGGTTTTATAATAGGGAGTCTCGCAGGGCTCTTAGCTTATATTCTATCTTTAATTTTTCCACCTTTACTTACTGGAATACTAATTTTGGGATTTCTTTTCCTGATAACAGGATTACATCATACAGACGGGCTATTTGATTTTGGCGATGGTTTAATGGCACATGGAGATCCAGAAAGACGACTAGAAGTCATGAAAGACTTAAGAATTGGTGTAGGTGGGATAGGATTAGGTTTTATAGTACTAATGACTACATTTCTGTCTATTTCTGAGATAAGTAGACTCTCCAATCCATTTTCCACTCTTTTTATTCCCGAATCATTTCATTTGAATACACTGCTAGAACTTTTTCTTGGTTTACCTATGATTATACAAGCATTAATTATTGCTGAAGTCTCAGCAAAATTGTCTATGGTTGTGATAGCAGCAGCAGGAAAACCCGCAAAAAAGGAAAGTATGGCTTTAACAGTCATTAAAAGAATGAAAAACAAAGGCAAATTCGCAATAAGTATAATTCTTTCGCTACTGTTTCTAGTTCCTTTTCAGTGGATTGGAATAATTGGTTTGTTTACTGGAATACTAGTAGCACTTTTAATCAACTACATATCTTTTAAACGATTTAATGGGATCACTGGAGACGTAATGGGAGCAACGAATGACATTTCACGCGTAATAACTTTGTTATGCATAATAGCAATCACCGAAATGATTTGTCCGTGTGCATTGGGCTTTAGGATACCGATCTAGCCAAAAGTGAGTAGAATGAAGGTAACTGCGTTGATAATGGGAGGGGGCAAAGGTACTAGAATGAAATCTAAAGAAGAAAAAACATTAATTCTATTGAATGGCAAGCCGATAATCTATTGGGTTATCGATGCAATCCACGCTGCTAAAAATGTTAAGGAGCTTCTCATAACAACTAGTTATGCCTCACAAAAAACTAGAGAATATTTACAACAACTGGATCTTAAGATCATAGATACTCTAGGAAAGGGATTTCATGAAGATATGAAACATGCAATTCTTACTAAAAAAATTAAGGATCATGTCTTGGTAGTCGCTGGAGATTTACCTCTTCTAACAGGAGAGTTAATTGATAGAATAGTTGATTATTATGCGACTTTGGAAATCCCAAGTATGGCGGTTATGGTTCCACTTGAAGTGTTTTTAAAACATGGTTTAACGCCTTCGATAATATTTACCATCGATGAAAAACAAGTGGTACCAGTAGGTGTAAATATAAATGATGGCAGCCATATTGATAAGAAGGAAATAGATCAAGAAATCATGATTGTCGAAGACGTTAGATTGGCATGTAATGTGAACACCTTGAAAGACTTATCTATTGCAAAAAGTCTTTTCCAGCAACTACGAAAATTGAAGTAATGCGTCTTTACGCTCCTTTGTTTTGTTAGAAAATGAGATGTTAAGAAACTCTGCTATGGTAGGAGCTATATTCAGGATGTTTCCGTTTTCATGAAATCCTTTAGCTAGATTTCTCCCAATAAGCGATAAGAAAATTCCCATATCAGAAGAAGAAAGGGATCCATGAATTGCTTTTGCATAGTGAGAATCTGTAACTCCTCCCTTAAAACATACAGTAAGATCGCCGATGTCTTTAGTAACAACATGGTATGGATTCAGTTCGTGAGGGCGTGCAACAAATTCAACTTTAGATCCAAAAGAAGACAGAATTTTGTGTTGAATCTCATTGATGAGTGAATGTGATTCAGAATACAAATAAGAGAGTCCCCCATTTCTAATTATAATTGCAGAGTTATCCTCAATCGGAAGTGTTATTCTCTCCGTAACTTCTGTTGACCCATGGTCGCTCATTACAAAAATAACTGGAGAGTCATACTTATTCATAATGTATGAAAGGAGTTCTTCTATAATTTTTTCCAATAATGGAAGATGATTATTAACTTCTGTTGAATCCTTACCATAATAGTGCTTTAAAAAGTCTAGATAAGGAAAGTGAAATAGGAATAAATCACCAGCCTCATTTTTAATCGCTTGTTTTGCTAATTGCATAACCCAGATGTCTGGGTTGTCAATATATTTTTGCCCGAGAGGGTCATTAACATCATCATCATGAAAAGAATAGGAATCGTCTATCTGTTCTCTTATCCAATAGGGTACCTTCGATAAAGGTACTTCAAATGGAAATGAGGCTATATCCTCATATTTGATGTAAGTAGGTTCTAGTATTACGTCTGCACCTCTGCCACAGATTCTTCCTACGGCAAAACCAGTGATCATAATCGTTCTTAAACCATTTTTACTAGCTATTTCAAAGATAGTTTCTGTCGCTATCGCATTTGGTTCCCAATTTCTTACGTCCTGAAAAAGCATCTTCTTTTTTTGAGTTCTATCATAGAAATTACCGATTATACCATGCTTATTTGGCGGCAAGCCTGTGAGCATACTTGAAATTGACGAAAATGTAAGCGATGGAAAGATAGTCTGTGCATTTCGGAAATGCATTGCGTTATTTTTCAGATTGGATAACTGCGGACATTTTTGAAGATCATTATGAGTCAAACTATCAATTAATATGATAAAGACCTTATTTTGGTTCATGAGATCCATTCCAGACGCATATTACGTAGATTTAGTTAGTTCTTTCACTAACACCTGCATTGGCAAAGG
Source organism: Candidatus Borrarchaeota archaeon (assembly GCA_016840645.1). The sequence continues at coordinate 5,318 of JAEORY010000055.1, forward strand.
TAGCCATCTCGTTGAGAATTTTTATGCTTGCTTCGACTAATGGCATTGCTAACGCGGCACCTGTTCCCTCACCAAGTCTGAGATCAAGATTTAAAAGCGGCCTTTTATTAAACGTTTCTAGAATGATTTGATGGCCACACTCTACCGATAAATGGGAGGCAATGAGATAATCTTTTACATTCGGCTGCAATTTATATGCTATTAGAGCCCCTGCACTAGAAATAAATCCGTCTAATAAAATTGGTATCTTATGTGCTGCAGCTGCTAAAACCACACCAGTAATGCCGCCAATTTCAAAGCCTCCAACTTTCGATAATACATCAATAGGATCAGTAATATCAGGATTATGCTTCGCCAATGCTTTTTTTATTATATCGATTTTGTGAGCTAGCATTTCATCGTCAATACCCGTTCCCCGACCTGTTACTTGTTCAACGGGTGCTTCTGTAAGGGCAGCTACTATTGCAGAACTTGTTGTTGTATTGCCAATGCCCATATCTCCACAACCAACTATATCAATACCATTCTTAGCCTCTTGCTCAAAGACCTCAATCCCTGCTTCAATAGATCTAATTGCCTCGTCTTTAGTCATAGCAAAGTCTTCTGCAAAATTCTTTGTGCCATAGTTGATTTTCTTATTGATAAGTTTACCAGAAGCTTCATTAAGATCGGCTGCAACCCCCATATCTACCACTATGACTTTGGCATCAACATGCCTTGCCAACACGTTAATAGCAGCCCCACCTCTCACAAAATTGTATACCATCTGTGGTGTAACCTCTTGAGGATACCCCGTAACGCTTTCTTTGACTATTCCGTGATCTCCAGCTAGTATAAAAATGACTTTCTTCTTTATCTGATACTCTTCATTTTCAGTTATTGCCAATACATCTTTGGCGACTTCTTCTAGCATTCCAAGAGAGCCAAGCGGTTTTGTAAGAGCATCAAGTCGTTCTTGTGTCTTTATTTTAAACTCATTTTTAATTGGTAGGATTTGGTTTATTGTCTTCTTCAATAATTCCATTTTGAGCACCCTTATAGGTTTTTGAGATTTGTCTACATTTTTTTATCTTAACACACGAAACACTTTTCGACGAAATGTTAAAATTTAACTTTTGTTCTGGACCGGGTAAGCACCACAAATTTTGCAGTAATTCTTATTTACGGTAACTCCACCACTACATCTTGGACACATCTGTTCCCCTTCCTTAGGGGTAGGTATTGTACCAACCGTCCCAAGATATATTTTGAAGTAATAAGCCTGCTCTTGACTATCAAGTCGAACAATCTTTGAAAGTTCTTCGACTTCTTCTGGGGTAACTTTGAATATTTTGCTTAGTTCTGTGCTTCCGCTTCCGGTCTCTATTGGATGTTTTTCTCTCCAAATCACATCATCAGACAGGAATTTTTCAAACGCTTTACGCAGTACGTATTTTCCTTGAATTACTCCATTATGCTCCGCTATTTTGAGTTCGGCAGGAATTTTAAGAGCTAACTCTATAATTCTGTCATCAAGAAATGGTTGCATAACTTTTAATCCTAAACTTTCTCCTAATGGCTTAGCAGCGAAAAACCAGCGTTTTATAATACCTTTTATCCATTCGTCTACTTCTCGTGGCTTTAATTTGAATAGGAAAGAATAACCTGCGAAGAGTTCGTCACTTCCATCACCAGAAATTACAGATTTGACACCAGCATCCTTTAAATATTTCATACCGAGGTATATAGTTATATCATTTCTGATTTCCATTGGATCGAAGGTCTTAAGTGTTTTAACTACGTACTCTGCAGCCTCATTAGCTTCCTTTAGTGTAAAGAGTTTAATATAGTTTTGAAACGCAAACTGTTTGGCAACGAGTTTTGAATAATGGATATCTGGTGCGTGCCTACCCGAAAATCCGACACACACGGTTTGAGGCTTAAAATATCGACTTACCAAATGTGCTATGATAGACGTGTCAAGACCACCTGAAAGCATGAGAGCATCGGCAGAATAGTCTTGGATGACTTCATCAAATAGTTCTAGGATTTCTTCTGTATATTCCTTTAATTTGCGTTCAAGCAAAGTGTTTTTCGCCTCTCACTAAATTAAATCAAATCTTAATATCTCCAGGACGCATCGGTCAGCCTTCAAGATTTTTCTGCTTTCAAGTATTTTTACACGTTGTTTAAATATTGGACCGCTGGCTACGAACGTGTGATATTCCCCGTCTTCGCCACATAGATCGATATTGTGTCTTCGGAGATACTCTAGAAATTCCAAGTTAAGAGATTGTCCTACCCAGTTGTCATCTATCAGGTTGGCTTTAGCACTGACGATAATAGCTTTAAAACCGCTGTCTATGAACTCAGTTAGTAAAGTTTCGTATTTTTGATTCCAAAGTGGTTCAAAAGCTTTGAGTCCAACCTCACTGCATACTCTTTCAACCCAGTCTCTGTGATCCTGAAGGTCTATGTCCCCGAATACTCCACCTTCAATATTTTTTTCTTTTAGATTTTTCATGACTCTCTTAAATTCAGTCTCATAATCTTCCCATGAAGCATTTCCGTAGACTACTGGGATTCCAAGAGCCTTAGACTGTGCTTCAATGATCTCTTTTTTTAAACCATGACCTCGCGATCTTATGCCATCTTCGTCAAGCATGTTAAATAGGAATTCAACCTGTAAACCACCTCTTAGAGCTCTAAATAACGCTAAGCTACTTTCTTTACCACCGCTCCAAGAAACAAAAACTCTCAATGGATTTCACTTTCTTTATTATGAAGTTATTCTATTGAATAATTTGATTTAGCGCATCTAAAAGGCGTTTATTTTCTTTTTCAGTTCTTATTCCAATTCGAATATAATTATCACCCAGTGGCTTAAATGACGAGCAATTTCTCACTAAAATGCCGAATTCCCTTAGTTCTTTTTCAAGACGAGTTCCTGTTAAACCCGTTCCACTAACATCTACAAAGAAATAATTTGCATCTGGTAATTCCGTCTTAAGCCCTCTTATTTTTGCTAAGTTCTCCATAAGAAATCTTTTTTGTTTATAGAAGAGTTCCTTAGCTTTTTCTAGATAAGATATATCCTTTAAAGCCGCAATTGCTGCTACTTGTGCTAAATAATTTACGTTCCATTCAAGTTTGGCGCGGCTCATGTATGAGATTAATTCCTTAGATCCTAATCCATAACCGACTCTAAGTCCTGGTATAGCAAATATTTTGGTGAGCGAGTGAATTATAAAGACGTTTGTATGTTGTGTAACTCTGATGGCATAACTTACACCTTTTTCTGTGCTGTCTATGAAAACTTCATCAAGGAAAACGAGAACCTGCTTTTCATTAGCTTTTTCAACAATGCTTTGAAGTTCATCTGGTGGCATCAATTTTGAAGTAGGATTGTTTGGATTGCATAGAAAAATCGCTTTGGTTTTATCGGTTATTTTTACAATTATATCACTTGAATTAACAGTAAAATTAGGAGGTTTCAATTCTACAAATATAGGAAGTGCGCCCATGAATTCTGTCGCAACCGTATATTCGTCAAAAGTCGGAATGGGAATGATTACTTCGTCGCCCTCTTCACAAAATGTCTCTGCAAATAATCTTATCAGTTCATTCGAGCCATTCCCTACTATCAGATTTTCTTCATGCAGATTGTGAATCTTGGCAAGCTCCTTTTTAAGTTCTTTCGAATGAGAATCTGGATAATGAGAAAGATTATGCAAATTTCGTCTTATCACTTCTATAACGGATTCTGGGGGTCCAATAGGGTTTATACTAGCACTGAAATCTATTATTTCTATTGCTTGTGCATTGGGGTTTTTCTTATAGTGCCAAAACTTGCCCCCATGAGTGCTTGCCTTCAATTCTATTATAGGTTTACGCGGTCGCATTATTTCACCCTTAATGATTATTAATAAAAAGAAAGGGCAATAATATCATCATATTGCCTCTTTCACTTTAAGTCCGATCCTATATCCAATTATACCTGCAACAAATCCAAAAATTACACCAACAATTACGTTTAAAACAATAAACACGCCGTAGGGTACACCAAAGAAGAATTCTACAAACGCGACATACTCAGGATAAGTAATTGTTAGCAAACCCAGCTGGAACGGATAGAACACAATTGCTCTTAAGCATGCTCCGATGCCTGCTTTTAGAGAATTATTAGGATATCCGCCAGTGATATAGAAGAAAGCCTCTATTAATGCTCCAGGTAAAATATCAGATGCTAGACCGATTACTGAAAAAATATTTGGGAATAAAACTACTTCAAGAAGCCCATGGAGAAAGAAGATAAGAAAAACTGTTCCTCCCTTTCTTATTATTGTAGCTGCGAGCAGTACAAGAGTCATTGCTAAAAGTTCATAAACTATTACAGAGACAACCCAGCTAAGCGGGGCTGGTATAGCAGCTAGACCAATAAACCATATTTGTTGCACACCGTACCAGACGCCAACAAAAATTGCAATGACAACTAAATCAAATGTCGCAAACCGTTTGAAAAACCCTTTTTCTTGTTCAGTTTCCATTGTCACTATTTCACCTCCTTAATTTTCATACTACTAGTTTCAGTAACTCTACGCTAATATTCTGAATAGAAAAGACTTCAAGCAAGACTATTATAGATAAAGCAACTAGAAGGACTGAAAAAACCAACATGAGATAATCTCTACTTCCTAATTGAAGGTTCTCCATTGTAGTTGGGTTTTCTGTAGCTCGAAAGCCTCGTGCATCTAGAGAATACGCCAATTGCATACTTCTACGTATCGAATGAATGATTAAAGGCGTAAACAATCGTTTGATTGATTTAATACGCCCTATTATACCACTTGTCTCTATACCCCGAACATTTGCAACTGCTGCTAACTTTTTCCATTGTTCAATTGCTAATGGAATAAAACGAATCGTAATAATCACCATGATTGTTAGCTCATAAGGACAACGTAGTTTTCTAAGTGCACTAACCATTCTACTGGGTTCTGTGGTAAGAGAAACCAATAGGGCCATTGAAACTAATGATAATGTTCTGAATGAAAATGTAATTGAAGCAAGAAGAATCTCAGCGTAGATTCCAGAACCACCTATTATTGGAATCACTGCGGGAATTACTTCTATGAACGTTAAACGTTCTTTAGGAGCAATTCTTGAAAATACTGTTGAAGAAAGGAACATAAAAGCAAAAAGTAACGCGATACTTTTAAAAAAATAACTAACGGTCTTAATGGGTAACTTTGCTAGTAACCACGCGCAAAGGACGGCAATAAATGAAAGAAATAAAATAAGCGCATCGTGAATCGTACTTATTAGTATTAAGAAGGACATCGAAGCTATCAATTTAACTCTTGGATCAAGGCTCGATGAACTAAAATTTATGCTATTCTGCACTTATCTCGCCCTTCTCAATTTTCCATTATAGATAGTTGTACACTTTCTTTCGGAAATCTTTTAGAATTATTTTGTGCCATGTTTTTGTTAATGTGAGTTTCAATTATTTTCCCGCTGTCTAGTAATAGAACTCTATTTGATATTGCACTAAGAAACTCCAAATCATGTGAGATTGTAATTAATGTGTGTGTTTCATTCAATTCTTGAGCCAATTTGATGAAATCTTGTTTATGCTTATAGTCTTGTCCAGTTGTCGGCTCATCAAAAATCAAAATATTCGGTTGCGATACTAATAACGAAGCAATTGCAACCCTTTCTCTTTCCCCATAACTTATTTTGAAAGTACCTTTGTTATCATAACCCTTCAGATTCATTTGATCGAGGTTTTCGTTTAAAAGCTTTTTCTTCTCATCTTCACTCAATCTTTGAATCCAAGGCGCGTATAAAACTTCATTTGAAACCTTGGTCGTCAGAATATTATCGTCTGGATTTTGAAAGAGCACACCGATTTTCATTATTGCTTGTTTACGTTTATATTTCCCTATAGGCTTTCCATCAATTATTATAGAGCCTTGTTTCGGCTTAAGTACGCCAGCCAAAATAAGTGCTAGAGTCGTTTTTCCAGATCCATTCTCACCTATTATTCCCAGGGATTCTCTCTCAAAAATTGAAAATGAAAGGTCAGTTAAAACGGAGTGATTATTATAGGAAAATGAAAGATTTTCTACTTGCACGATTTTAGATCCATTAGTAATATTGGATTGGAGTGAGGGATAGATAGTCGTATTCAAAGGCTGTATTCCATAAGTATTACAAAATTTTGTGTCTGTTAATATTTGAGGATCATCTGCAACTATTTCTCCACGATTTAAAACGATAACCCGATCGGTAATTTTACTAACTTCTTTTGTCCTATGCTCAGCAATTATAACGGTGATATTTTGATTTTCGCTGATTTGGTCGATTAATGCCAGTATTTTTCTACCTGTTTTAAGGTCAATATTTGAAGTGGGCTCATCAAAAACCATTATAGCTGGACGAAAAGCAAGCATAGACGCGATACAGACTCTTTGTTGTTGCCCCATTGAAAGTTCTGTCAATGTTTTTTCGGCAAATTTCTCCATCTCTACTGCTTCAAGTGCAAAATAAACCCTTTCTTGTATTTCATCAGAAGGCAATCCTAAGTTCTGCGGACCAAACGCTACTTCATCTTTTACCTTTAGAGAAAACAATTGAGCCGAAGGATTTTGAAGTACAACACCAACTTTGTTTTTTAAGTGATAGGGAGGTGTTCTATGGAGATTTTCACTTCCAACGGTTATATTGCCTTTAATCTTCCCTTCAGAATTCGAGTGCGGGATTAATCCGCTTATACATAATATTAATGTTGATTTACCGCATCCGCTGGGTCCAACAATGAGCAAACGCTCACCTTTTTTGATTTTCAGATTGAGATCATTTAAGGCAGGTTTCTCTGTGTTGGAATACCAGTAAGAAAAGTTATCTACATGAATAAGCGAATTCATTTAGTAACACCAATCTCCTTTTAAAATGGTGCTTCATCTCTTTACCTATGAGAATTATTCCAATTTAGACCTTAATGGCACTTTACGTAACTTAATTAGGTAGGCATCTTTCTGGATCAAAAGGAGAGTTAAGGAGAGATAGAATAGATAATCAGAATATCGAGAAAGATGTTCCACCTACCTAGGATAGGATAACCTATCCTAGGTATATATATAGTTTTCGACTGTTCGCGCACGCAATAAAAGAAACTCCTAATTTGAACTCTTTAATTTAAAGTAACTGCTAAGATGCCTGTTTACTATTCAAAAGTTGCTCTACTAGTTTAACGGCCTCAAAAGCGTCTTTTGCATAGCCATCAGCCCCAACAGTTTCCACAATTTTCTTTGAAACCGGGGGACCACCTATTAGAAAAATGATATCGTTTCTAATACCACTTTCAACCAGCGCCTGCGAAATTTGCTTAAGATATTTGAGAGTACTGGCCATAAAACAAGATGCGCCAATAACTTTAGCATTCGTTTCTTTCGCCCTTTGAACAAATGTATCAGTCGGTACATCGACACCAAGATCAATAACGCTGAATCCCGCAGCTTTGAACACTATACTCAGTATGAGTTTTCCTAAATCGTGAACATCATCCTTTACTGTACCAAGGATAATGTTAGGTGCGTAAGACGATTCATCAATTTCAATTAGTGGTTCCAGAAACTTCAATCCTTCCTTCATCGTCTCCCCAGAGAGAATAAGATCAGGTAAGAAGAATTCCTTATCTTCGTACTTCTTGCCAACAATTCTGAGTCCCTTTATCAGTCCTGAATTTAAAATCTCAGAAGCAGCAAATCCTGCATCAAGTGCTTTTTGGCAAGCTTCAAACACGATATCGTAATCTCCTTCAATCACCATTTTTTGAAGTTCTTCTAGAATTTCTTCTTTTAGGGCCATTCATACATACTCCAAAACTTCGGTTTTCGTCAGTTTTCGTAAGAAAGTTCATCATGTTGAAAGTGGATAAGTACCAAATTCCTTAACAAAACTTGCAAATGCTAAAACATTTTCGGGAGGAGTTCCTGGAGGTAAATACAAAGCGAATATTGCATAGCCACCGTTGGGTCCGCAATTTTTACAATGCTTTGAAATTCGCTCGCGTAGCAGTTCTCTTGGTCCATCTCGGATTAAGTTTGCCGATATTCCTGAAAAAGTGGATCTCCTATGAAACTTTGAAATCCTTTTGAACTCTTTTATATCAATATATTCGCCATCTGGGTCTAGGAACATCGTACTAGCAGACCCGCTCGCAATTATTTTTCGCAATAAATCCTTCCAGTTATCCTTAAGAAAGGAATATCCCCATACGCCTCCCAAAGTGATACTCATTGGCTTTAGGCCTTGTATAACCCGAGAAACGTATGGTAATACAAATTC
>JAEORY010000679.1 GCA_016840645.1 Candidatus Borrarchaeota archaeon
GAGTCCACCTGTCATTTGTATTATTAATTCGCTAATTGTCATCCATGTACCTTTAAGACATAATTTCCCTTTAACTCTCTCATCTGTTCCAATTTCTACCGAATCAAATTTCTCTGCGGCTTCAAGAATATCATGTATAAAAAAATCTTCTTTATTCATCTTCAAAATCCTTTAGGTCTTTGTTGATTAAATACGTGGCTACACCAGATAAAACCACAACTATGCAAAGTGTGATTGCCTTATCTATTGAATCAATATATGGAACGCAATAATTAAAGAACATCATTTTCTCCTTTTCTTTGTTTTCATACAAACCCAATGTCCCATCGGCTTGCAATTTATCCAGCTAACCCATTTTTGGATTTGCTTATTATTCAATAGTGCATCAAGTGTATGGTATTTATTTTTTAATTCTGCGTTTGTGAATAGCTTGTGAATTTGTTGACCACAAGGGCGGCATACAGTAATGGTAGGCATATGCTTACCGCCCTTTTGTTTGGGGGTTAAATGATGTTTTTCAAAGAATTGTTTTTCTTCGTGTTCTCTTTTACATATCTCGCATTTCATCTCGACCTACTAGTTTTTCTAGGGGTGTGCTTTCTTCAAGTGACCAGCTTTCTGCTATCACTTTAAATTCAATTGATTTTTTTGTGTCATAGATTACGGTTCTTCCGTAACCGTTAGACTCCTCAATTGTAACACTAAGTTTACATTTACTTTGGTCAGAAAAAAAGGCACATTGACCTTCGTAATCTATATGGGATATTTTTTTCCCATGTTCTGCCGCCGCTTCGTGTGCTGCTTTTGTTAAAGCTCTGAATATGGCGTCTTCCAGGTCTATATGTATTTCGACTTTTTCTTCCACCATCTTGTTTTAAGCCTTTCTTATTTTTTGTATTCGGCTGGATTTCTTTCAGCCAGCGCATAATCAACAACTACGGCTATTCTTGGATTGCCTTGCTCAAAAGCAATTTGCTGAATAATCGCCAGCCACTTTTTGTAGTAGTCACACTTACATTCTTTTTTACATTTGCATTCTTCACTCATTGTCTTTATCCCTATAAATTTCAAAGTCTATATCAGCCGAAAAAACTTTAAAGAAAAAACCAGCGGCGGTTGTTCCTTTGTTTCGCCTAACATAAGATGATATTAAAATTGGTAAATCACTATCTTCTCTTTTGCCAATTTCAAAATTGAACCTCAAGTTACCAATTATTTTTCTGTCTATAACCATTTATTCAGCCTTTGTCTTTTGCATTTCTCGCAAGACTTGATTGCAAGATACCGTTGTTAACCCTACTGCTTTTTCTCTTTCTAATACAAGATAACACTCAAGCGTGTTAATATCCTGTATATAACACTTGGATGAAACTGCATCATTCCAACACTTTATAATTCGCATTTTAGGGTATGCCGTATTTTCGAAAAGTTCTATCCTTGGTTGTACCATCATTGTTTCATCCGAAGATGGTTGAGATTTCTTTACGGTTCCACAATAAGCGAAACCAATGACCAACAATAGCATTAAACCACCAATAAGCAATTTGGTGGTTCTTTTCTTAATTAAATATGATAAATAAGAACCTACTCTTTCCATTTTTCATCCTCCGACAATACGATGTCGTTATTAGAACAAACCTCTAACATTCTATCATCCATACATTTCATTATTTTTATAAGGGTAGCTTTGGCTTCTTCTATGTTTCCTTCTTCAATTTTAGTTATAGCAATTCCTAATCTCATGTAATAGGAAACAAATTCGTTAGTCAAAACATGCCTTAAATATTTCATTATCCCTCTGGAATATTATCTTGCCCACCGCGTTCTTCTATGCGACCTTTTTCGCCGCGCTTCTTAACGCCCATTCTTTTTTCCAGCCATACTCTAAAATATGTAAATCCCCACACAACACCGCCGTAGAACATCCTTGTATCATGTTCAGACATGTTTTGTTTTCTTGCCAGTACTTTAATTGTTTTTTCAACATCGTCTAGTTTTTTCTGCCACTCATTTTTCAGTTCTTCGTCAAACATTTCAAAGAACGCTTTGAGTTTCTCCTTTGCCATTTGTTTCAGCATTGCTCGTTTCACCGCCTTTATTGGTACGAAGTTTAGCCAACTCCCAAGAAAAATCATACAAGTGCAATCCCTTAGAGGTCGCTATAATTTCTCCGTCATTTACTCCTATATCAGACGCCATTGTTTCTTTAAGCAGTTGTAATGCTGCTAAATTAGCGGGGAAGCCACCCCACAAATCCCAAGACCTAAAATACGGGTAGAAGTGTAAAGCTCCGTCCTGTATTCTGCAATCAATAAGTCTTAAGCATGGCGGGTCTATTGTCCCGCAATCGCTAGGCATCCCTATTTCCATTGTTGCTTGATTGGTTCCATCTCCAGCAGCGCGTAACATATCGGTTACAATTTTTACCTGATTAACTTTATTGAGCTTTCTGTACCGCTCAACTTGGTCATGGTATTTGGGCGCTTCTTCTGGTGATAGACCTACTAACCTATTTCCATAAGTATAGGATTCATATTCTTTCACCTTACCAGTTACTAAGTATGGTAGGTACTCACCCTCTATATATTCCATAGAGGTCGGTGGTGGGATTGATAGTCCAGGCGGCATATCTGGAACAAGCGGTCTTGCCCCTGGAAATGTAATCTGAACTGTTACGAAATCAAACTCCCACCTTCTGCTTCCTTCATAGCTTC
>JAEORY010000680.1 GCA_016840645.1 Candidatus Borrarchaeota archaeon
TCGCAGCCCTGGTAGACTTAGTATTCCTTTAATGCTCAATATTATTGTTGTCTCGGTACAGACAATAGTAATAGGCGCACCAGCAGGAATTCTGGTTGGTCTTTCTCCAATCTTCAGTGGTGTCCTTTCTCTAACTTGTAGATCTCCTAAAACTACACAAAATATGATTATTTACGATTCAGTTGATGGCCATGCGGATCTTGTCACCCATATGGTCGACGGGAATATTGCAAATGAGGAAATTAATGATGAGAGACCGATACATTCAATCAGTGAGGTGTCATAAATGAAAAAGAAACATCGATTATATCTCATATTAGTCCTTCTTGGAGTGCTGGTTGCTGTAAGCACCTTCTTTTTATTAGAAAGTTACATAATTCCACTAATAGGTAGTGGAACTAGTGGTGAATATAGTAGTGGATCTGCAACATTCAATATTGTTGTCTCGGTACAGACCATAGCAATAAGTTTAGCAGCAGGAATTCTGGTTGGTCTAGTCAGTGTCCTTTATCCAGCCCTTAAAGCCACACAAGTTGATATCGTTGATTCTCTTACGCCTACACGCGTAAGCCACACAAAAGAACATATGGTAAGAGAGAGAGGCGTTAGTCGCCGTTTAATCACGTATGGAATCGTAATTTCGGGCGTATCAGCGTTTATGTTCTTCGTATTGCCCAGCGCCTTCACTACTGGTAATACAACGTCGATGTCGATGCTGTTTCTTGGTATGATGGTTAGTTTACTTATTGGGTTTACCTTCATAGGTTTAGGAGTGTTAGTTCCTGGCATAGAAAGGTTACTTACACACATAATACGTCCAATCACCCGCCGGATTAATGACATAGTTGCAATGTATCTAAGAAAACATCGGAGAAGAAATACTTTAACAGCAATCATGTACTCGATATCGATTGCATTCATCCTTTTCCTTTCGACGATGCTTACCGTTCAGACAGAGTATCGTGCAACCACTTTACGAGCTGAAATTGGCACAGATCTATCTCTTGTATCAACTACAAGTTCAATTGCAAGTAGTTTCAGGCCTGTAACCAGCGAGACTCCCATCTGGATAAATGATACTGAACTCATCCCTAAGATTAAGGAAATCGATGGAGTAGTAGATATCACACGTGTAAGCCATGAAAATCATCCAAATGGATCTTCAACAGTGAGAATGGGTGACCTGATGGAATTTGAAACAGTGAGTGCTAGTGTATATGCAGTAGATACGAATTTTCCCAATGTAACGTACTTTGATATTGCCAGTTTCACAGCAGGGGACGATTCAGCCTTTGAAACGATTAACAAGGTAGAAAATACTACGATTATATCCGAAGGTGCAGCAAAACGTCTTAATGTTAACGTTGGTGATCATGTGACCATTAAAGTACAGAGAAATCTTGCCTCTGGAATAGAAGTGTCAAATACAGTGCTTCGTGTTGTTGCGATAGCTAACGATATGCCAGCCTTCTCCAATTTCGTTAATTCCGAATCTGGCTATTCAGACGTATTAGTTTCACAACATACTTATGCGTTGATTTTCGATCTCTATGAGGACCAAGATATCGATAGGACAGATAAAAGTGAACTGGAAGATTACGTCGAACCAGTCGAAAGACTGTTAATAAAAACGACCAGTTCTGAGGCTGCAAAGAGTGTTGGTAGAATTTTAACGGCTTCTTATGGCGTAAAGGAAGATGTGAATGTTCGTGTAACGGAAGAAGAAATTGAATCGGCAGAAGAAAGTCTTGAAAGCCTCCAACTGTTCTTTACTATAGCTTTAGGATTTGGGATGATCATTGCATTCTTTGGGCTCACCGCAAGTTGTTACACTACTATCCAAGAATCCATTCCAGAAATTGGGATAATGAAAAGCATAGGACTAGACCGCAAACATATTACAAACATCTTTATGTTTGAGTCAATTATACTTACTTTGGCGTCAGGTTTAGCCGGCCTAGTTGTAGGATATTTAACGGGGCTTTCATTAATAGCGCAGCAAGCTATATACGCCGAGCAACCCTTACCGTTGTTTATACCATGGACTGAACTGGCATTAGTCATCATTGCTTCAATTCTCATCGGTGCTATAGGCGCAAGGATACCTTCGCGTACGACCACTAAAAAAACAACTGCCGAAATTTTACGAATGCGATAACTTTTTTATCCCCTATTTTTTCTTACATTCACTTTTAAGGGCATTTTCAAGTTTCATTCAAGTTAAAAAGAGAGATTTAGTTGCGTGAATTCCACGTTTAATGACATTCAAGATAGCGATAAACTATACTGTCCATTCTCCGTTTTGTTGCATTACTTTGTGGCTTTTCTTATGACGTACTCCAAAATAATGCGCTTTTTAAAACTTCCACGTTCTACATTCTTTTTCTCTCTCAATTCTTCTATTTTAGTGAAATCTAGGTTCTCAGTTTCAATTAAACAATAAATTGCTTCTAGGACATCAATGAGTTCATTAACATCTTGAGATTCTTTGAACTCAATAGCCTCTTCTAGAATTTTTTCTCTTAATGCTTGGCAATATCCCGCTTTATCATTTGCAATATGATATTCTGGATGATTTCCTTGCTGTCTAATTATATCTGGTATCTTATCTCTTACAAGTTTATTATAATACGTACGCACCATCTTCTGGTTCTCCTTAGCAAACCTTTTTTCGAATTGAAGCAAACATCAGGTGGTTGTCCACAGTCT
>JAEORY010000681.1 GCA_016840645.1 Candidatus Borrarchaeota archaeon
AGATATAGTATTCTCAGCTACATTATCCCATGTAAATTCTGCTAATACTCTTTTTCTTGCATTTTCTCCCAATTTTTTTGCATGGTCGGGATCTTGGAGTATAGTTGTTACTGCATGAGCGATATCATTTGGATCATTTGGATCAATAAGATAACCACATTGGTCTTTTCCTGTTTCTATTACCTGTTCTTTGAACCCAGAAGTTCCTATCGCTCCTACTACCACAGGTTTTTTCATACTCATAGCTTCAGTTGCAACAATTCCAAATGGTTCGTAATGCGAAGGGAAAACACACACATCTGAAGCAGCATAATGTTCAATTCGTTCATCTTCCGAGATGAATTCATAACGAAAAATCACTTTATCTTGAATATTTAATTGTTTTGCAATATCTTCTAAATATGGATACAAGTTCCCCATCCCCACAATAACTAACTTTGCATTAGGCATTTCTTGCAACACTTGAGGCATAGCTCTAACCAAACAATCAATACCTTTAACTGCTATTAATCTCCCACAGTAAAAAATCATAAGTTCATCATCTTGAATTCCATATCGTTTTCTAAGTGCAGAAATACTCTCCTCATGGATGTTTTTTGGATTATATTTGTTTTCTGCGTCAACTCCATTCCAAATGACATTAATCTTATGGACAGGGAAGCCTACTGAGATAAGTTCTTCTCGCATAACCTTTGATACTGTAATGATTCCATCAGACACTTCAGCGCCCTTCGCTTCAAAGTTTTCTACCGTGCAGGAGCCTCCTCCGAGCGCCCTTCCTCGTTCAGTAGAATGGACATGGAATACAAGAGGCAGTTCTAGATGTCGTTTTGATGAAATTCCTCCAAGAACAGATAGCCAATCGTGGGCAGATAATATATCGAATTCTCTACGCTCTTTTTTTACAAGATGATTGCAAAGTTTTGCAGCTGAAAATACATTATAGGTGATAACATCTGAAAAGAAACGAAGTCCTAATCCCCATTCTCTGAGTTCAGAATCAACAAAAGTTGGGAATAGACTGCTAAAATCGATAGGTGTCGGTCTGTAGACCTCAACACCCCGCCAAATATCTCTTGTGAGTAGTTTTCCATTAGGATCATTGAGGGTAAATACCGTGACCTCATGCCCTCTTTTGATAAACTGTTGTGTTATCTCCAGAGCGTATGTTCCTAATCCACCAACGATCTTGGGTGGAAATTCCCAGACAAAAAAAGCAATTTTCATATTTTGTCCTCGATATTCTCATAATACGCTCACATAGCGGTTTGCCTAGAGAACAACCAATACACTAATAACAAGTTCTTAAAGTTTTTGGAAAACAGAATTTTCGAAGATTAATTATGAAAGTAAGAAATACGTCATTACTTCAATCTAACTATTTCTAAGCAATTCTAAAAATTTATAAATATGATATGCGGTCTTTCCCGTATATTTTACCGATGAATCCTCCGTGAGGTAAAACGAAATGGCTTCTCTGAATAACTATAGAAGAATTATTGGAAAAGAAAACTTCGAAAATCTTCAGATGAAGGCGAAGAATTTCGCTAAATATCATATCCTTTGTATTAACTCGACTTATCAAGGGGGCGGCGTTGCAGAGATGCTTAACAGTATGATTCCGATGTTTCATGACTTTGGGATAGATTTCGGCTGGAGAATTTTGCATGGAAACCCTGACTTCTTCAAAGTAACAAAAAGTTTTCATAATGGACTCCAAGGCGATAAAATAAATTTGTCAGAACGAAGGAAGAAAATCTACTACGAAACAAATAGACGCTTTGCAAAATTCACACATGTAAATAATCACGACCTTGTAATAGTGCATGACCCACAACCTTTGGCTCTGGTTGACTTCTATGAAAAAAAACAGCCGTGGTTTTTTAGGGCTCATATTGACATAACTCATCCAAATCCAATACACTGGACTTATTTAAAAAAATTCATCGAACAATATGATCATTTGATCATCTCAATGGAGAAATATAAAAAGGATTTAAATATTCCACAAAGTGTTATTTATCCTGCAATAGACCCGTTATGCCAAAAGAATAAAAAGATCTCTGATAAGATGATTGACAGCACATTGACTAAAAATGGAATTAATATAGAAAGACCAATCATTTCACAAGTATCAAGATTTGATAAATGGAAAGAACCGCTTGGAGTTATAAGAGTTTTTGAAATGGTAAGACAAAAATTGGACTGTCAACTAGTTTTACTTGGCGCATTTGCCACAGACGACCCTGAGGGACAGCATATATATGAAAAGGTTAGAAACAAGGTTAACAAAAGTAAATATAAGAAGGACATCAAGCTACTTTTAAATGGAACAGATCTGATGGTGAATTGTTTACAGACTGCTTCTTCTGTTGTTATTCAAAAATCCTTAAGAGAAGGCTTTGGATTGGTTGTTTCTGAAGCTCTTTGGAAGAACACACCTGTTGTAGCTTCCAACGTTGGAGGAATTCCATTACAAGTAATTAATGGCTTGAACGGATTCCTACATGAACCAAAAGACTTCAGAGGCTTTTCTGAGAGTATAATAAGACTTCTGAATGATGAAAAACTGAGAGAAGAAATGGGTAAGAATGGAAAAGAACATGTAAAGAATAATTTCTTAATTACCAGGTTAATGATTGATTGGCTCAATGTATTTGAGAATTATTTAGAATGAAGTTCCCTTCTTCAAATTC
>JAEORY010000682.1 GCA_016840645.1 Candidatus Borrarchaeota archaeon
CTGATGGTCTGTGGTCAGGTACTCATGGAGAACTAAACTCTTCATTGAGGAATACGAAAGAATTCCGATCTCATCTGTGGGTTGAAGGTGCGTATCTATAAAATGTAGAGCTGCCTTCTTCGACTTTTCAAATCCTGTTGCGTTGTTATAAGCAAAGTCAAAAAAAAGAAAGAACTTTCTGGCCATTTTTTCAAGGGGCTGAATTTTCTCTTCAGGTTCTGGCTCAATAATCTCTTCGCTGACCTTTTTCTCAACGGCTGGGAGCTCTAGAGTATATTTCTCAAATTCTGTGAGCTCCATTCGCTTATTGTTGTCATAAATCTCAAAGTCTTCCTTCTCTAAATCCATAGCAGATTTGCCGTCCTTATCCATGACATAAACTTGAATGAGTTTGAGGGTGACTGTGACTTCATGTTGTAAGTCTCCCGTGCTCTTGTTTCGTTCCTGGAAACCTTCACCAAGACCATCCAGATAGAATAGAATTGGCAATATGAATAAAAATAAGCACGATAAGATTCTCTTTTTCATATCTACCCTAATACTTCACATCCACATCCACTGTGAAAAATTTGTAGTTGTCATATATAAACTGGGTTTTTGCTATCCTAACGAGTTCTCCCCCTCCTCTCTTGTAGAAATTTTTTTCATAAAGGAAATCCGTTTTGCTTGGAAATCGTACAATCTGGTTTTTATCGGTCTTATAGACCTCATCATAATGATGTGTAACCGATATCGTCGGAGGTGATTTCAGCTTACTGGTTTCTTTTACTCGATCGACGCCAACGAGAGATTCCTCTGCGACTTCAATTTTAAGAATACTATAATCTTCTTTATCTACCCATATTTTGCCGTAATTTGGCATATCCCGCATTTTTAATTTCGGCGTTGCTTCAATGACAGCCGCTTTCCTCCCATGTATGTCTTCATCATCAAGAATTTTATAGTTATACTTATCATGGTTCTTTCGAGCCAACAGACCAACCGGTCCAAAGACAGATCGCTTCGAATAAAATACTTTTGTCTTCAATTGAGCATTTGCTTCGTTCTTTTTTTCTCCGTTTTCTTCCAACAGGATTCGTTTTTCCTCGATTCTTTTCCCTTTCTTTATTAGCTGGTAATCATAAACATAGGTATTCCCTTCAACTTTTTTTGCACCTATTCCTTTGTAATATCTGTATCTGGAATATCCTTTCGCATTGAATTCATTAATCTCTTCCTCAATTCTTTCCGTACAGACAAAAAAGAGAGAGGCATTGGCTAGCTTCTCGCAATAATCTGCACACTTGTTGAGGAGAGTATCCAAATCATCCGGACGATTTTCTTGTGTGTATCCCAACAGAGCCCTATCGGAGGGAATAGGAATTTTTGCAAAGAGAAGGATGAATACAATCAATGATACGTATCTGATAGTTCCCCCCATAAGGGATTGCATTTGTACCTGTCCCCAATGAGTATTATAAACCGCTTGTATTAAATCGCAAACTTCATACCAATTCAAACCCAGAGGTAGGTGTCTGAAAAGGCCTTATAAATTGTTTCGACCTGGGGACATGTGTATGGATAAAGGACAAAGCCTGCTGTCACCGTAAGATGCAGTTTCGCGGCTGATCATCTATATGATTGATCATGGGAACTATTTGGTTTGAACTTAATGGCAGGATAAATTAGAGCAATTTAAGAATCATCTGGATAAATCGGTTAAAATCGTTAAGGTTATTCTGAATAATTTCATAAATAAGCTCATCGTTAATTTCCCAGTAGATATGAACGAGCCTGTTCCTGAATTTTGCCATCTCTTCGAGGCTTCCGATGAGATCGTCAGGGACTATGCCACGTTCATGGAGCACACGAAAGGAGTCGGCATAATCGCGCGGGCTGCGGAACTTTTCAGATGCAATGATGTGATTGGCGATGTCTAAACAGCACTCTATCGAAACCTGAAGTAGGTATTTCGCACTCTCTGCATTTCTGAAATCGGAAAGAAAATCGTCTTTGTCGGCTTTTGAAAGCTGTGCAAGCTTCTCAAGAAATTCCTGGAGTTTTTTTATTTTATTCTCGATGACTTCGGGTTCAACCAATAAGGCCTCCGGATTTAATAGAGTCGAAATAAATCCTCCGCATGGATCGAATTGCAGGAAGAAAATCAAAATACCGGTCTCTGTTAAATGTTTCAAAAGTAATTCGGAGATTCTCATCTGAACAGTATAGAAGATGGCCCTGCGTGACAACTTCACCCTTTACCCGCAGAGGAGCATTGTTGATACAGCGGATGTCGAACTCTGACTGGAATCTTTTATCCAAAAGTGTGGCGATCTGCAGTTCGATCTTAAGTATCTCTAATCGGCTCAGGTTATTCTTGAGGACAAGGGCTATATCTATATCGCTGTTTTTATTTTGAGTTCCCTTTCCGTAAGATCCATAGAGATAGGCCATCGCGACAGGAAAGTTCATTAAAATATCCGCTAGATAGGACTGTAATTCTCTTGTGTTTGGCATTTTGTCCATCAATCAGTCGAGTGAAATTTTATTTTATTATATCAAAAACCCGGGAAGATATATATTCATATCTGCTTATCCTGAAAGATGCGAATTCTTGTATTGTTTTTTATGTTTGGTTTGATACTTTTCACGGGCTCTTGCATTTCAAAAAAAGATGTCTATTAAGTCAAAACTATAAATGGCGTTAGATCC
>JAEORY010000683.1 GCA_016840645.1 Candidatus Borrarchaeota archaeon
TGCATCATAAGGTAAACTCATTCCAAAAGCAGCAGCAGGAGCTACAACGTCTCTAACAATTCCTCCTGGTAATTGATTTACTAAATCTGATGTTGCTTGAATATTATAATCAGTTTGACTTGGAGCATTAGCTCTTATGTTTAAAAAATTACCTTGAGGAAATAAAATATCGGTAATCGCCATTAGTTATCCAATATGTTCATTTGTTGAATTCCAGATTTAGCTAATGATACTCCAGCTCTTAATTTAGCAAGTTGTTCGTTCTGCTCAAGTTTTTCTTCCTGAGTATCTTTGTTCATCATTGCTTTCATTTTATCTAGATTGATCCGTTCTTCATCGTATTCTTTTTTACGTTCGTTCTCCATTGCTCTTAAATCAATCTCTCTTGATTTAAGTTTCAATAATGGATCTCCATCTAACTGTGAAGTAATTTTATTTTCTTCTTCCGCAAAGTCTTTAGTTAACTCTGCAATCAGTTTTGCTTTTCTTGCTTCAATCTGTTGAGTCATCATTTGCATCTGTTGCGCGATCTGCGGATTGTTTTGCGCTTGTTGTTGCATTACTTGTATCTGTTGAATCTCATCTCTAAATTCCATTTGCACTTGTTCTTGTGCCATTAGAGAAATGTGTTCTAAAATATTTTTTTGTAATGATGCCATTACTGTTGGATTATTTCTAACCATATTCGTTTGCATAAAGTTTAAGTGAGAATCAATATGTGCTCTATGGTCTTGACCTGGAAATGCTTGAAACGGTTTAGCCGCTAAAGCGGTAATGTGTTCTACACTTGGATCCATTGGTTGCATTGGAGCAGGTGGAGGTAAAATAGCATTGACATTTTTAATACCGATCGCCTGATACATAGACCTGTACGCTTGGTACAGGTTATGTATCTGTGGGTTTGATTGAGCCAATTGGAGCTGTGTTTGGGCCAAAGAAATCCGTTGAGTTTGTGAAAAGATATTAGGATCGGCAACCGGTAAAATATCTACACGGTCATCGAAGTCTTGTACTTTAACTTGTCTTGTAGCTCCTGGAACATCGTATGGATATTCAGGAGGTAAATAGGTTTTAAATACTTCTGCTAATAATTTAAACTCTTGTTTTAAACCAACATAGAGTCTTTTGTGAATAGCGGACATCACTCTGCTTCCTCTTTCAAGTAAAGCAACCGTTGTACCAACAGCCATTCTATCATTGCCTTCACCCACTTGCATATCTGCAATAGCCGCGAACCGTTGTCCTGAGTTCACTACCACTCCTAATAATTGCAATAATACAGCGCTAGGTTCTTTAAAGGGTAAAGGTAAAAATGAATCTCTTAAGTTTCCACCTGGTGCATCGACATCTCTAAACTCTCCAGGTTGTAAAGGTTGTGCATCGTCTCGTACTCGAATGCCTCTAGTTTTAAATCCAGCAGGTAAGTTTGATAATGTACCTGCATCCAATAATTGTCTTAATGCAGAAGTTGCAGTTCTACTTAATCCACCGATCATATGAATTAAACCAAAACCATAAAAACCAAGTCCTGGTAAAAATTTATAATGAACAAAATAATTTATTTTTTTCTTTAATGGATCTTCAGCTCTATAGTTTCTTCTGATCGCTAAAATTTGTCGAGTCGACTCTTCAACAGTGACCACATAAGGAAGTTTAATCCCTGTTGGTTCACCTGTTGAATCGACTTCTTCGAAACCTTCCAAATCTAAATTGACGTGACACTCCAACAACGTATAGATATCATCTTGCTTTTGTTGCTTGACTCCTTCTAACTCTTGTTCTTTTTGAGAGATCTCATCGGTTTTCATTTGAGGTTCTTGAAGATCAATGTCTTTATAAAATCCATTGACCTGTTGTTTTCTTAAATCGTTCTCTGAGATTTTAATTACGTGCATAATGGATTCTGCATCATCTAATGAGGTAGCTGAATACGGAACCACTAAATCATCAGCGGGAACGAACTTAGAAACAGCTCTACCTAAAAGATCGTCATAATAAACTTTCTTAAAGGTAGATCCTGAGAGGGGAAGATAGAAAAGCATTTGATCAAACTCTGGTTCATATTCTTTCATCTGATCCATTATTTGATAATTCATAAAATCTTTAACACGGTTCGCTTGATCTTGTTTCGGTTGAGTTTCATCTCCTAAGATCTGTGTTCGAACTGGCCCGTCCGCGGGCAGTAATTCTTTATACGCTTGTGCTTGAAATTGTGTGACTGCTTCAGCAAGAACTGGATGCGTTACTCCAGATGCACCTCTAAATGGTTCTGTTCGTTTTGTGTATTTAAATCCTAAAAGGTCTAATCCATTTCTGTAAGTATCTTCCCAATCTTTTCGAGAAGATCTATAATCGGTATAGTCTGCGGTTAACTTTGATCCAAGTGGATCTAAAATATCATCGTCTAATAATTCTGCTAAGTTTGAAAAGTGATCCTGTGCACCCTCTACGTTGACCGCTGAGGGTTCGAAAGAAATCTCAGCTCCACCTTCTTCAGTTTCAATAACTTCTACTGGTGGGCCTTCTTCTTGTTCTTTTAAAATTTCTTCTTCAACAGATGCTTGAACTTCTTCTTCTCCAGGAACTTCAATAGTTGATTTTACGTTAGGTAACGATTTGTCGATTTCGGCCATTTATTTTCTCCAATCTTACTACTTTAGACTTTTTTGGTTTGATTTTCAAGCC
>JAEORY010000056.1 GCA_016840645.1 Candidatus Borrarchaeota archaeon
TCGGCGCCGCTTGGCTGGCAGAGCAGGTCAGAAAACTGAACATACCGATAAAGCACGGACCAATTGATATTGGGGTACGTGTCGAAGTGCCTGCAATTGTAATGGATCCTGTGATTGAAGTAAACTATGATCCAAAGTTTCATATTTATTCAAAAACGTATGATGATTTCGTAAGGACGTTTTGTACAAATGCTAGAGGATTTGTCGTTCAGGAAGTTTATGATTCCACAATAGGTGTCAATGGGCATGCAATGCTTTCTAAGAAAAGTGAAAATACAAACTTTGCGTTTTTGGTTCGAGTTAATTTAACTGAACCTATAGAAGATACCACCGCATACGGACAGAGTCTTGCGGCAATTACAACAACATTAGGAGGAGGAAAGCCGCTTTTACAAAGGCTAGGAGATTTAAAACAATGGCGAAGAAGCACCTGGGGAAGGATAAGACGAAGTAATGTAAAACCAACTTTATTGCATGTAACACCAGGAGATATCGCGATGGCTTTTCCTCATCGAATAGTAACCGATATTCTAGAAGGCCTAGACAAACTAGATAATGTTGTACCGGGGGTTGCTAGCAGTTCTACCCTTCTTTATGCACCTGAAATAAAATTTTTTGCAAACTTGATTCAAGTGGATCAAAAACTTGAAACACCAGTGTCAAATCTTTTTGTAGCAGGTGATGGTGCTGGATTATCTGGAGGTATTGTCACTGCTGCTGCTACAGGTATAATTGCAGCTCGTGGAATACTAAATAAGGAAGGAATAGAGGCAAAAATATCTTCTTAAGTTAGGAGGTGGGAAGTCCCTTTCCGACAGGGTGGGGAAGTTCACGTCAAATCTTTGATAGATGTTTTCTACAATTAATAGAAAAGATCTCCTTCACTGGCGTCTACATCACGGATACGTTTTATTCCATTAATTTCGCGTATAATTTTTGTGACTGCTTGTGGAACCAATTCTTCCCAGTTTTCGCCTTCAAGGATTCTTCTGCGTACTTCGGTTGCCGTATATGAATTCCGATTAAAAAAAGGGATCGTTGCCAATCTAGTAGATCCTCCATATTCCTTTGTAAGTCGAGCTACTAGAGGATTATTAGAATAAACAACCTCAAAAGGTGGACATAATGTTCGTACATGTGATAGCCATACGGCATTTCGATCTATATCTGGTATCGATATAATGTAAAATCTATTATGAGGTATTCCTGCTTCAAGTAAAGCGCTTTGTATCATATAATGACGTTCTCCTGCTGTAAAAGGATTCTTAATCTCGTGACTGTCTTGAATTGATCCTATTGCGATGATAAGCTCTTCTACATTTTCTAAGACATATTTTATGGCTTGAAGGTGTCCGTTATGAAAAGGTTGAAATCTTCCAATATACAAACCTCGTAGAATGTTCTCCATGATCCAACCTCTGTTCTGCAAATGGTTATCTTATCCATGATGCTTTTCTTTGTTAACTAATGTCTAACATTCTTTTTCATTTTTAAAATTTATAATTCTATGAATCGTCGCCTATTTAGATCTTGTAGGTTTAAAAGCATATGTCTTGCATCTTTGGATTTTCAAGAACCTTTTATCTATTGTAATAAAAGCCAATTTTTACCTTATACATACATTGTTTTTAGTTGAGCATACAAGTAATAATTTGTTTTAAATTTTATAATTTCACTTTCAAATAATCCAAAAAAACAAAGAATCGTCTATTTATTTTTTGCTTAGATTCAGTAATTTTTGTTGATTTAAGCTAAAAATCGTGGAGGTTTTATTGAGATTCATTAGAAAGATATTGGTTTAAAATGAGTCAGTATAATATTGAGCAATTGCTTTGGTCTATTTTCATCCGCTTTTCATATATACTATTTATAATCCTTCTCTGTTTCGGTATCTCCATTTATTATGTGCTAAAGCATTCAAGGTTTTCAGAGGGCTCTTACAAGGAGAAGTTTGAGGCCATCGTCATATGTACATTAATTTTTACTATTTGTTCAAGTTTTATACTTTATTTCATAAAATACAACTTACTCCAAAGTGTATTGTTAACATCAATTTCTATACCATTTAATACTAGCAACAGTTTAATAAGCAACACATTTCTTTTTGTTTTCACCAGTCTGATTCTTTCGAGCAGCTTTGTCACATATATCTTTTCAGAATTTGAATTTCATTCCATCGGTGCAGACTATATTGTTTTTCGTCGTAGAGTTCCTTTGCCTGATTTTTTACATAAAGTTGAACATTTTTTCAGTTTTGTATCATTCTTTCTTTTTGGGGATAGATATCTTGTAATAAAAGCATTAGAAATCACCCATATTCCAAGAGAAATCATTCGTCGTGAGCAACGCCCTATAATTTTACAGGAAAATTTTCAAAGCACTGGAATACGGAAATATGAATACGAAGATATTGCAGCGTATTTAAGGAAATGCCACCAAGGCACACAAGAAATTTTTATAGATGAAAATGGCACTGTAAAAGTGCGACGTTATGTCTTTGGTACACATCGAAGACTAAACAAAGCGATTGAGGATGCTCAAACTGCTCTTTTTCGTATGAAAGGAGGACTCGAATCTCTTTCTTTTGAAATTGATGATGATACAATTTCTGAGGAAGACTTGAGAAAAATAACATTACTTCCAGAAATTGAAGGATACGGAAGTGAAAAGTCATTATTGAAAGTTAAACGAAATTTTTTGGAGGGTTTTTCCTATAATCAAAGATATGCTTCAATTATTCATATTGAAGGTCTTCCTGAGCATAAAGCCTATGGAGAATTGACACAACATGATCGATTTATCCGGCACTGCCTTAGCCTTCAAATCGAGGTCACTTTTGTGATGAATTTCAAGGATACAAAAATTAGAAAAGGAAAATTAGAAGAAATTGCAAAAGAAGATGAGAATGGAGCTCTTAGTAATAATATTGTTAGACATGTTCTCCTGGATGATCAAAAAAGACAGGAAGCATCGGATTATGCCGCAGGATTAAGATCTGGTTTAACAAAGGTGTGTGCATATGTTTTGATCACAACTCCAGATGAGGAGTTATGTAAACGAGCAGTTCTGGACATAGAGAATTCTCTTAATACAATATATTCGGGAACTCACTATTGTGTTACAACATCTACACTAAAAGGGCGAAAACTTAAAAGAGCGTATAAAAAAGTTGGACTACGGATTTCTATTGGAAAAGAAACAGAGATGAGTGTATTTCGCCTTTCACCCTTTACACATCTTCCTGAAAAGCCTATCTTAGGGATCGAAAGTGAGTATACTCCAGAATTCGAGATTCCTCTTGAAACAATCAATGTAAAGGAAGGAATTGAAATCGGAAGAGTTGTTCGTGGAGAAAAATTATTGCAGCCTCTTATACTTAAAACTGAGGATTTAAGACGGAGTATGACAGTTCTTGGTTTAATAGGAAGTGGTAAAACCTGCCTTACAAAGAATTTGGTATTGGAACTCTCACAAAAAGCGCCAAATGTTAATTGGATTGTGTTTGATTACAAGTCAGAATATAGGCAATTGCTTTCTAAACTAGAAACTAATTTACATAGTGAAATGTTAGTTTTTGCACCTGGTTCTGAGTTTGCACCATTGAAAATCAATCTCTTTGATCCATGTGGTTTTCCACCGGAAGAACATGCTGATAGAGTTTTCTCACTTATACGAGAGGTGTATTCAACCATGTTCCAACAAGATATTGATCTTTCAGTACAGATGGAGCGTGTACTCAAAGATGTTCTTGATGAATATATTACAGATCCAACGGCACGAGCGAAAGGATTCAAAGGCTTTTTCAAAGCCCTTGAAAACTATGGTATAACGCAGAAAGACAAATTTTCATTCCTAGATAAGACCATTACTGCCTTATACAATAGACTGGAGAAATTCATTCGAGGGGCTTTAAAAGAAATTTTTGATGTGGATCGGTCAAACATCGTTTTTGATGATCTTCTTCGAAAGAATGTGATCGTAGATCTGGGATATATGCAGTTTCGGCGAGTACCAAAAGATGATATCCGATTTCTGATGAACTTTTTGGTTAGATTATACGGAGATTATGCCATCAAACGAGGGCTTCAACAAACTCTACGAAATCTGATTATTGTAGAAGAATGCCAGTTTCTTGTTCCCGAATTGTACAGAAAACAGACAAGCATTGATGCAACACCGACCGAAGACTTGAGTATACTTTTGCGTGCGTATGGAATAGGATTTGTCTTCGTAGGGACACGACCTCTTTTTGCGGAAAACAGTCTTGCTAATAGTTATACCATAGTTGCATTTCAATTAACAAAAGATGCTGAAATTCTTCAAAAGTATATGAATTTAGACGAGATGCAGGTAAACTATATGAAGAGGATGCGGCAGCAGGAATGTTTAGTCTTTTCACCGACGTTAAAATATCCTACACGTGTACGTGCAAACAATTTCGAGGAGAACGACGTTATTGAGGACAATAATCGGACACCTATCACTTTGAAGTATTCGAATTCATCTGAAATAGCAACCTCAGATACAATTGAATATATTAATGATCTTGCAAAAACGGTAAAACTAATTTTCTGCGAAAAATGCCCTTTGGAAGGAGCAGTTGAGTATTGCAAAAATTTTAGAAACAGTGCATGGGAGATTAAGACAAAAACAGATGTAGATCAGTTTCTCTCTAGATATTATGAAAATGAATCTAACCCCGAACGTCTTCTAGATGATTTCAAAGAATTTGATGTTCATTCTCGAATCAAATATTGTCTTTTACGATATTATTTCAGTGATTATAAAGTACTATCAGAACTTAACCAGAGTGAGGACTTTTATCAAAGGATAGCAAGGACACTTAAAAAAGAAATTTTAAAGAAGGATACATCATTCGTCAACTCTCAATCAGAAGAACAAACAATTCCCTCTTTTTTTAAACGAAATTAATATCCCCCAGAGAACAATGTCTAATGTTATTCAAAAAATACAAAGATCAGATTCATTAACTATTCCTGCCACATCCCCTAACCTATATGAGATACTTCAGACAGATTGCTTAAGTGATAAACTACCTTTTGAGCACTGTGAACTTTGCTCTTCTCAATGTATTTACAGAGGATATCTTGGACGCGTTATCCTGAGCAATTTTTTCAATTTTGATGCGTTTATAGATTTTGCTGAGAATAGTATACAAGAGGCTCTTGAATATTGTATTCAGACGGCTGAAAACTATTTTCAAAGAAACAAGACTGTTGAAGGAACTAACAAACAACAGTCTTACGATTTTGGTTTTTGTCTCTTTTGTGCTGGGATGTATGGCTATGCAAAAAGAAAAGATATGGATAAAAGAACTTTACAAGAATTCGTGTTAAACTGTGCTCAAGAATCTTTAGTGAGATTGTGTGATGCACCTATACTTTAACGGTATTTAATTGACAATGTTTCATGATTTTTTGAATGCTTTTGCATTAATTCTACCAAAAAGAAATAAATCAAACTTCATTAATATTTTTGGACAGGATTTTAAATAGAGTTCAATAATCTAATGTTTAGCGACAAGGATAATGCCCTTTAGGTGCCAGACATCCTTGGAGGTGATTTTAATTCACAGTCATATGATTGATGTTGGTAGAAAATCGGAAGTTTATCGAGAGGCTTTAGCAGAGGGAGAACTTATTCTAAGTCCTGAAACGATTCAGTTGATAAAGGATGGAAAAGTGGACAAAGGAGATGTATTTAGCATTTCTGAGATTGCAGCAATAATATCTGCAAAGAAAACACCAGAGTTAATCCCATTTTGTCATCCAATCCCCATAACAAATGTATCGGTTGAATATGAAGTAGGTGCCAACAGCATTAAAGCGAGGGGACGTGTTAAGAGTATAGGACGTACGGGAGTTGAGATGGAAGCACTTATGGCCACAACAACAGCGTTATTGAATATTTGGGACATGGTGAAGAAATATGAAAAGGATGATGACGGGCAATATCCTGTTACACGATTGAAAGATATTCGTGTTTTAAAAAAGATAAAGAGGGAGATGGCAGTTGAATGACTGGACAACCACCAACGGCATCTCTCCATAAGAAAGATATGCCTATACAATTAAGAATTTGTGTAATAGTAGTAAGTGATTCAAGGTATAATCAATTTACAGCTTCAGGTGAAACTGATGATGTTTCTGGAAATCTAATAAAAATGTTAGCAGAGGAATATAAGCACTCTGTAGTGAAAATAGAATATGTTCCTGACGAAATTGATCATATCAAAGACATCTTAAAGCAGTATGGATATCAAGATGATGTAGATTTGCTGATTTTTACCGGCGGAACGGGTCTTACAACTCGAGATGTAACTATTGAGGCGATTTCCCCTCTCCTAAAAAAAACCCTGCCTGGTTTTGGTGAATTATTTCGAAAACTCAGTTTCGATGAGATCGGGTCTGCAGCCATATTAAGCCGAGCATTAGCTGGAGTATTTATGAATAAGGTGATTTTTTGTCTTCCTGGTTCTCCAAATGCAGTAAAAATAGCCATGCAAAGATTAATACTTCCTGAAGCAGGACATATTCTTAAACATGTACGTGATCACTAAAACCTTTAGTTTGCACTTCTTTATAAGTTACAAATGGGTATTCTATTTCAGCTATTTTCATTAGCTGTCTCCAACTAAGAATTCTGTCAATTCTTGTAAAGAGATTTTAATACCTTTCGTACAATGCCTTAATAATAGGTTCTTTACGACATTGATTAAAGCACGTCTTCCTCTTACTTTGACAAAATGTTCAGAAAATTCTTTCGGCAAACAGAATTTGTCAAGTTCTGCTTTTTCGTGGTGTAGTTTTACTAATATTATTTCGACGGCAACTTTATTTTCTTTGATCCCTTGGCATATAACAGTAATTTGCATCGTTTCTAGAGCGTTGAGAAATGTAGCCAAAGTGAGAGATGATAAAAATGTACTTCTAAATAGTGAAATGATATTTTCTGATGAACTGAGTACTTGGATGTAGTCTTTATGTTTTCTTGAGATTCTAAGTGAGGTGCCTTGAGTAATTCCTAAAGGAAGTATCCAACTATCTTCAAGAGCTGTTTCTCGCACGATCGAGACTGAAATTCCTGCCATAGACATGGCAGCTGCTAATCTTTCCACGAAATTCCTTTGATTAGGGGGTAAAACTAATGTGAGACTTAAATCGTATTTCGCTTGCATTTTGCTTATATTAATGGAGAATGTTGTATCTTTGTTCAACTCAATATGGGAAATGAACACATCGAAGAAATGGGCTATGTTAAGGTTTTCTAGATTTACCTGAAGAAAAAACATTGATTTTTTCAAAACACGTAACTTTAATTCAATCTCGTTGAATTCTCTTTGTTGAAAGTCGGCAAAAGGCGTCGTGTTAAATCCCATCATACTAGTTATTTTCTGCTTTTCTTTCACTTTTTTTGGCAAGGGGCGCTTTAGAGTCAACTTTCTAGGAGTATTTTTCAAAACAACTTTCAAATTTGGAGATGTTTCTTTAAGATAAGTGATTTCTTCTTCAAGGCGATGAGGTTCAGCGTGTGATTTCTTTAATAATTCATTAGCAAGTTTATGGGCAGCGGTTTTCGAGACCCAGTGATCGATACAAATTAGTATGACATCAGTAATATCGGTAACATCTATTTTATGTGTTTGTTGTGCAATAATAATCCGTTCACCATTTTTTTCAAGGAAATCCATTTCTGTTCCTGCAATTCCTACATAAAATTGCGCGAGATATTCTAGATTATCTAAAGCTTCTATAATAGGCACATTATGGTCATATAATCCCTTAAAAGCAATATATGGTCCCATAGTGAGGTCAAATTTAAGTAAAACAATGGCGGTGATGCCACAATCTCTTATAAATTCATATGTTTCATAATCGAGAGGTCTTCCCTTTTCTATTACCTTCACACACGTCGCCTCATTGTATAAAATGCTTACTAAATTCATGCTAAAAAGTCAAATAACGGTTTATTCCTCGATAAAACGAATTATAATTACTATTTAAACACCACATATTTCCCTAAAAGGATAAATTACAGCCTAATTCGATTTCTTTGCATAATGGTATAACTCGCCAAAAGAAAACAGTTTAAAGTATATATGATTGTAAAATGTTTGTTAAAAGACCAGTTTCTATAAAAAACATCTTTTCATTGATTTTCATATACTAAGAAATTTGTACATTTTATTAGGAATCACTGTTCTTCACTAGTTCTTTTTAACTTCAATAGTTCTGCGAGCAGTTTTTCTTGTTGAACAGCCGTAGCAGCATCACCTCGTGTTTTTTCAACGAGGCTTCTAGCAATATCTGTTTTTCTTCTTAAACCGGGTGTAATCGCCTTTGGATAGTCAAAAAACAATAATTCTGAGTATATTTTTTCCATTAAAGAAAGCATGCGTTGCATTACTTCTATTTTATTAAATCTTAATGCATCTAAAGCAAATCTTCGTAACTCCCCGATTACATCACCTAGGCCAAGTAAATAGGGCACATATGGTACTTGAAGTTCGTCTGGTGAAGGAAACTCATTTTTTTGTATCAAGTTCAATAATACATTCGACTCAACATACTCTTGAAAGGCAATAGTTAGATATGGGTTTAAAAAATCGGGTGCATTTTTTGCCAGCATTTTTAATTCTTCTAATTTTTCCATTGCAGAGTTATTCTTATCAATGGCTTTATTGTAGTTGCGTGTGTGAACCGCCCGAATAGATTCTCCACATAGTCTTACTGTCGCTCTTGAGAGTTTAATGGCTTTTTCACGGTATTTATCTAGTTCATCTAATTGCGCTCTTATCTTTTCGATTATTTTTTCTAGATTCAAAAACTCTTCACCCCTTATACTGTACAATGTTTACATGCATGAGGTATTTTTAGTTTTATATAAAATTTTTATGAGTTACAAAGTTACTTAATTTTTAAAAAGAATCATAGAACAAAGATAATCTACACCTTCGGAAATGTTAGAAAACTCTTAAAAAATACTCAACACTTCATTTCGCTAGATTGTTTCATAGCTAAATAGTGGTGATATTTATCTAAATTGAGTAATTTCTCAGAAATTGCAAAATGGATATTTTTTTGGTGAAACATATGGGTTATGATTGTATTATTGTTGGTGCAGGGACAGGAGGCACTACAGCCGCAAGAACACTGGCAATGAAGGGCTATAAAGTTTTATTAATTGATAGAAAGAAGAAAGAGGTCGTAGGAGAAAAAGTTTGTGGAGATGCTATAGGAAAACATCATTTTGATACATTAAACAAACTAATAGGATTACGTTACCCTACAAAAGATGAATGCGAGGCAAATATAGATGGAATTGATGTAATTTCCCCAGATAAAGAGACTATATTAAAAATTCAGGGAGAAGGCGTCAAAGGCTATATGATAAATCGTCTTAAATTCGGTCAGAGGCTACTGGATGCTACAATAGATACGGGAGTGGAATTCTTAGATAACACATCCGTTATATCCCCTATTTATGAAGGAGAATATGTTGCTGGTGTATTAACACACTCGTTAGACGATGGAGAAAAGAAAGAAATACGAGGAAAGGTGACAATCGATGCAAGTGGAGTTAATGCGGTATTACGTAGAAAATTACGCAATAGTAGTATAGAACGAACTGTTCAAAATGAAGACCTAATTGTTTGTTTTAGAGAAATAAGAGATCTTAATCATGAAATTGAAGATCCAAATTTCTGTAAAATTTATTTGACACAAAGTATAGCACCTGGAGGATATGTATGGGTGTTTCCAGAAAGTTTAACGAGGGTTAACGTAGGATTGGGTGTACAGAATATACCAAATAACCCACATCCACGAAAACAACTTTACGCGCATGTATTACAGGACGCCCTTTTTGAAGAATCCACAATAGTGCATAAAGGTGGCGGTTTCGTCCCAACAAGACGACCTATTTGGTCCCAGGTGACAAATGGTTTGTTAATAGTGGGTGATGCTGCATGTCAGGTTAATCCAATCCATGGAGGCGGGATCGGTCCTTCAATGATGGGTGGATACTTAGCAGCCACTAACGTGGATCGTGCTCTTGAGAAAGGCGATCTATCAGAAAGAGGTCTATGGGAGTATAATATAGATTATATGAAAGAATATGGTGCGAAACAAGCTGGACTAGACATCTTTCGTCTATTTTTACAACACACTCCTGATGATGAATTGAACTATGGAATGAAACATCGCTTGCTAAAAGAGGAAGACATTTTGAGCGCCAGCTTAGGAGATGATCTGGTATTAAACCTTACCGAAAAGGTGAAACGTCTCTTTAGTGGCATTGGAAAACTAGGACTTCTCAATCGACTTAGAAAAATATCGTCAAAAATGAAAGAAATCAAAGGACTTTTCCAGAATTATCCTACTCCTGAAAAACTTGAAGCATGGAAAGCTGAGGTTGAAAGTATTTACACGGAAACATTTGAGATCCTAAAATGACTGTTTTACTGTAGATATGAAAATGTTCTAGTGATAGTGATCGAGGTTTAAGATCTATCGACGAACTTTATATGTCCGCTGTTTTCTCTTTTTCTTCTTTTTCGGAGGAGCAGGTTTCTCTTCAGTTGTTATTTCTTCTTCATCTATTGAAATGGCCTTCTCCTCTTCAATTTGCGCAGTTTCTTCCTCTGGGGTTGGTTCTGGCTTCTCCGCTTTCTTCTTTCGTCTTAGTATTTCCGATACTGGCTTCAATTCTTTTTGTTGAAGTAGATAATAGAGACTAAAACCCCCACCGATGAACACGATCCCTGCAATAAGAGCTGATATAATTAAAGTAAGTGGAGGTGGAAGTGCTGTGCCTAGAAATGAGGGCGGTATTTCCTTTTGAGCTAGCCATGAGAAGATATTTTGCCAAAGACGTGCGTTATCTTTTGTTTGATACCATGTAACTTCAGACTTGCTTGGTTTAACATCACTAAACATACTTGTGGAACCACATAGGACAATTCGAGATCGTCCAACCGTAGATGCAACAAGCCAAGCTGGTTGGCTTTTTCCTTCTAGTCCTGCGAGTGAATAGTTGCTTCCTGTTGCAATAACTTTGTTAGGATCGTCATCTTCAATCGAGATTGAATGTGTAATAATTTCTTTGACACCGTTTGTTAGTGGGCTACTTTCTCGCAATTCTTCACGAGAAACACTGATTTGGGTGGAAATATTATTTTGATTGAACTCTTCGTCAAAAATAACATGTTGAGAAAAGCGTCCATCTGTGTATTGAACAGCATCTATGATATTATTCAGATTAGAAATTGTGCCACGAGGGTCAGCCAGTAAGAAAATATTTCCACCATTGTCTAGATACTCGACTAACACTAAACGTTCCTGTAAAGTAAAGGATCGTTCTGGATTTTCTATAACGAGTATATCCACACCAAGAAGTGATGTTTCAGTAAAACGTTGGTCATTGAAATAAACTATGAAATCTTCAGTATTATTTAATGATATTATAGCTGATTGCATTCGTTCCGATGTATAAAACTGTAAATGAACTTGATCAAAAAGGATAATTGTTTTTTCATCAGCGTACACATCCTGTGACATGAAGGTGCCAGTAAGTTGAATTAGTAAAATGGAAAGCATTAATAAAAGCACTATAGACCTATTTTGTGCAATTTTTCTCATCATTATTTCACCGCAGGAAACAACATCCATTCATTTATGGAGAGATTGAATTCGGTAGACCTTTTTGATTATTTAATCTTTCGCTTAGTAATGTCCCTGCAAGCCAATAGGTCAAATAAATGATGTATCCTCAATCATCTTTAAAAACATTGAATCTGTTTTGGGATTTACTTTTCGGAAAACTTATCAAAGTATACTTGAAGTAAATCAGTATCTCGTATAATCCCAACAAGTTCGCCATTCACAGTTGTAACGGGTATTTGGTCTACATCATGTTTCCTCATTAATTTTGCGCATTCACTAATTGGAGTTTGTTCAAATGTTGAGATTACATTTTTTATCATTATTTCAGAGACTGGTTTTGAAGGAAGTCTAAGTTCTTTTTTGGTGACTACTAATTGTGGGATGGCATCCCATGACCATGAGTCTCCTTCACTTTCTGCAGACATGCTGGAGATCTTTCTTTCAGAAATAATTTCAGATGATGAAAAGAGGTCCGCCTTACTAAGGACACCTGAAAGTTCTGATGCATCATTAAGAACAGGCATAAGTTCAACATTTGCTAATTCCATTATGGTCAATGCAGCAGGTAATGGGGTGCCTTCGTAAATAGAAACAACTTCTTTCTTCATATGTTTCTCAATAGGATCACTGATATTTGCACGTAGAATAGCTTTATGTACGATATCGGCAGTTGTAATAAGGCCAACTATTTGATCATCCTCAACTATCGGTACACGACGAATTCGGTTAGATAAAAGGATTGAAGTAATCTCTTTCAAAGAAGCGTCTTTATTTAATGAAACTACATCACGTGTCATAAGAAGCGCTATCTGGTTTTCATCTGGTTTTCGCATTAAATCAGTTCTAGTAATGATTCCTGCAAGCGTGTTTTCTCCCTTCTTCACAACTGGAAAACCAAAATGTTTATGTTCATGGATTAATTGTAGAACATCTTCACGTGTACCTGGAACTTTTACACAGACCACATCTTTAGTCATAATGTCACTAGCTTTCTCCAAAAGAATCCCTCAAAAAGATTTAATTTCAATAATAGTTATCCTTACTAAAGTAAGGCTTTTTTCAACTCGTAAGTTAGTTTTATGGAAAAGTACCATATGAGTTGCTAAACACCTGTTTTCAAGCAAGATTCATAGTGTATTTGTAAATCTGAACTTATATATTTATGTGATTCTTCCTAAAATCCTCTTCTCTTCTGGTGTAATAGGATATTACGCAGGAGTGAGGTATATTAGCGATGAGGTCAATCACCCCCTAACAAGTTAGGGGGCTTGTGCCGTGAGGAGCAAGAGTAATTGGTTGATTAGCCTAAGAGAGGTCATGTATATGACGGTATCTACGTTATCAGGAGAGTTAAAGAACACACCAAGGGATGCTTCTCTAGTCCCTTGCTCTGTAAACGGTGGTTTAAACAGAGAGGAAACTCTCAGTGATCATCGTAGAATACTGACTGATAACCTTGGC
This sequence comes from Candidatus Borrarchaeota archaeon, assembly GCA_016840645.1. The sequence continues at coordinate 13,146 of JAEORY010000056.1, forward strand.
GAAGAGAACCTACTCCCTGGTGTTGGGAGCGGCGGGACTTGAGAGTACCCGTCATTAAAACACCACCCGAGGTTGGGTTACACCAACCCCTGTCTCCGCAGAAAGGGTTGTGTGGTCAAATACCTGCCCTCAATTCATTCCCCCCCAAATTGGGGGGTCTCCTTGCGGTGGTAATTATGAAACTAAGAAGTTGCATCTTCTAAATATATTCTCCTAATTTCACTTGTTTTGGTGCATCATCTTCAAACAAAGATTCTAGAGCATTCTTAAGCAAAATGATACGTTGTTTATGATATAGATCTA
>JAEORY010000684.1 GCA_016840645.1 Candidatus Borrarchaeota archaeon
ACTATAGCGAATTCATCTACATTTTTTAATGTTTTTAATTCATTTCTCTCGATTAGGGGTGTTTCGTATTCTAAAAAGCGAGCTTCTGCAATATGAGACATTTTTTCGCAATCAGTAATGATCGCCTTGATCTCAAAAGAGATTAATATGTCTGCTGTAGATTTCGAGCCTCCGGATGGATCTAAAAGCAAACAAACGTCTCCTTTTTTAATTCCAAATTCTTCTTTTGCCTTATTAATGCCTTCTACACTGAATATTTCGATTATACGGAGAGGAATAGCATATCCTCGTGTTTCAATCAACTTCAAGCGTTTAAGATCACTGAACTTAGACCTTAATTGTGAGATTTCGTTCTTAAAATCAATTTCTTGTTTTCTGAATCTTCCTATCTCTTCATCTCTAAATTGTATTTCTCTGAGTTTTTTCAGTTCTATTCTCTCTTCTGATTGAAGTAATTTGATTCTTTCTTGTAAGTCATCTATAATAGTTTCGAGTTCGAGTATCTTAGAGGCATAAAGTTCGTTTTGAGTCGATATCCTATCAAGTTTTTCTTCTTGTAATCTAATCTTCGACCTTAATTCTGAAATCTTCGTTTCCATTTGTTCAGGCGTAAGAGGTTTCTCAATTTCTTCTTCTACTATGGGTTCTTCTTTGTCTTCCTTTAAAAGCCGATCTATGGCATCCTTTATCGGTAAATCTTCTCGTACAACCAGGGCTTTTACATTATCGATAAATGTGGAAGAAATCGGAATTCCGACATCCCGTTTTTTAACATTCGCATCAATACGGTCAAATACATTTTTGTATGAATAAAATGCGTTAAGTGCAGCTACTAAAGCGTCGCGTTCGTGACTATTTGACGGTTTAGTGACATGTGCTTCATTAAATGTTCGAATCATTTCTTTTTTCTCGCTAACAGTAAGTGTTTTCCGTGCTGTGTGTGTTTTTGCATTGAATTTAGTTGAAAGTGTCTGAACATATGCTGGTACAGTAGTAACATCAGTAGCTATGATAGTCGCTGTTCCATATTCTGAAATTCTCCGTACAACATCCCCTCTGGATAAGCCTTTGGAACTTTCAATTAGAAGGACTTGCCCTCGAAAATCGAGAATGGCTATGCCCACAGTAACGCCAGGGTCAACACCTACGATTAGTTTTTTCGCTTTGGTTATAGCTGGTTGAACAGGGACATCCGTACTTCCTAATGGTATGAATTCAATTCGCTTCCTTTTAACATGCTGGATTTTAATCTGAACGTCAGCAGCTTTTGATTGTTTGATAATACCATTGAGTTTGTCCCGAGAAGCATAAACTGTGAAAATTGCTCTCTCTAATCCATAAGCGGAATCTTTTATTGCGATATCAAAATCTAGCTCCGATTTTTCTAAACGTTCCTGGATCTCTTTTGCAGCACTTTGAATAAGGGCGTTTATTCTACGATGATATCTGTCTTGAGACCATCCCCCAGGCCCTAAGGATCTCGCACGGGTCACATAGATTTCAGTTTCTTCCAAAAATGGAGAAGCGATATATCCCACATTTTTTGCTGCTAATCGAGCACTTACTTCTGCTTCTTCTAATGGACTTTTTCCGGATAGAGGAATGCCGTATCGATTCGCAACTCTATTTAATGGTTCCATACCATGCGACGGGTGTGGTGATCCTGTAACCTGAATGAGTTTGGTTGTTGGAGGAAGACGTTCTAAAAATGCTACTAATGCTTGGGTCGAAGGTGTTAATTCATAGATATTATCGATTGCTAGAATATCTGCATTCAACTCTTTGATGAGTTTAACAAGGCGATATTTTGTTATCGAGGTATATTTCTCTCTTACCACACCATTTTCTAATATGCAAGCAGCAAATTTCGGTGGAGATTTCACGGAAGAACTCTGAGGAAGTATGTCGACACCAATTATAATATTTCTATCGTCCATGAAATCACCGATCAGCGAATCCCTTTCCTTTAGGGATACACGTATCTCATGCAATTTCTATAGAGTTTTTCTTTTTACTATATTCAGTAATAGAAGTAAAGTTAATTTGAATTTCTATACTGGAAAGATTCTAACTTTCTTTCAAATAATGTAATATTTTCATTATATCTTCAGAAATCTCAAATCTCTTTTTGAAAAAAATCAATATATTCTTTACGTCGCGCTTTAGTAGTGAATCTGCGTTTGGATGTGTCTTACTATTTACCCACTGGGGAAAGTCGATCAGAGTCACGCTACCATCGTCTGCATTGTATAGCACATTGAAAGGTGAAAGATCCGCATGAATAATTTCACAAGATCGATAAATTGTTTTCACGATTTCAATGATTTCAGTTAGTATAGCATTAGGTTCTTTTATCTCTAAGATGATAGATAGTTCCTCGCCTTCAATCAACTCCATTACTACACAATGCCTATTTTGCCCTAGTGGCTCAGGAACAGATGATATTACAGGATAAATTCTCTTTAATGCGACATATTCTCTTCTAGCAGCTATTTGTGACTCTAGCAGCCATGAGAGATGCTTTCTGCCTGCAGTGTATGACCGAAGCCGTCTCGTTTGGCGAAAACTGGTCCTACCGAGCCTGTGTAACTTTATAACAACGGTCTCTTTTTCAGGTGTGAGCGCTTCATATACATCAGATTCCTTTCCTACACCTATGGGCATTCCAATCGCTTCTATAAC
>JAEORY010000057.1 GCA_016840645.1 Candidatus Borrarchaeota archaeon
CTATTGGCTATAGAGGGATTTTAATTGATATTACTGAGCGCAAGAGGGCGGAGGATGCTTTTAAAACAAGTGAAGAGCGTTATCGCGGGCTATATGAATCTTCTAGAGATGGTATTATCTCTGTAGATATGGACGGAAACATTGTTGAGTGTAATCAGTCTTTAGCGGATATGCTCGACTATACTAAGGAAGAACTGTATCGTTCAAAATTCCAAAATCTCATGCCTAATAAATGGCTTGCAAATACGGCACAAATTCTCAACGAGCAGATAATTCCTCGGGGCTTTTCTGATGTATATGAAATGGAAGCAATTAAGAAAGATGGGGCAATTATACCTATTTCTGCAAGGACATGGATCATAAAAGATAAGGATGGGAATTTAACAGGAACATGGGCTATTATCCGAGATATTACTAAACGAAAACGAGCTGAAGAAGCATTTAAGGAGAGTGAGGAACGCTATCGTTCCCTTTTTGAGGATTCAAGAGATGCTATATATTTTACCACCCGAGAAGGTAAACTAATCAACTTTAATCAAGCATTAATTGAATTGTTCGGTTTTAGCAGAGAAGAGTTACAAAAAATAAACGTCCGAGAGTTATATATCGATCCTACAGATCGTTCTATATTTCAACGAGAGATAGAACAAAAGGGATCTGTCAGAAACTATGAATTAAAATTGCGAAAGAAAGAACATACAGAGATTGATTGCTTGCTTACTGCGACAGTGCGGCGGGATAATGATGGGAAAATTATAGGATACCAGGGTATTATTCGTGATATCACTGAAAGAAAAAAACTGGAGCGGCAATTGGTTGAGTCAGAAGAACGCTATAGAGGGTTATATGAATCTTCAAGAGATGGAATCGTCTCCGCAGATGGTGGAAATATTATAGAGTGCAACCAGGCTTTTACGGATATGCTTGGCTACACAAAAGAAGAAATCAAAAGAATAGACTATTTAGATATAGTGCCCAGTAAATGGCATAATGAATTAACACAAGCACTTATCGAACCTTTGAAAAAAAAGGGATATTCAGATGAATTCCAACTAGAAATAGTGAAGAAAGATGGTTCATTAATTCCCGTTTCTATTAGTGCATGGGTGATGACAGATAAAGAGGGTTTTGCGAGCAAAGGATGGGCTATCATTAGAGACATCTCCGAAAAACGGAAGACGGAAGAAGAACTTCACAAAATCGAGAAACTTGAATCACTTGGTATTCTTGCAGGTGGCATAGCTCACGATTTTAACAATATTCTTACTGGGATTTTAGGCAATATCACTCTTGCAAAAATGTATGCTCCATTCAGAGAAAAAGTGCTAGAAAGGTTAATTGAGGCAGAAAAAGCCACAATGCGGGCAAGAGAGTTGACCCAACAATTGCTTACTTTTTCCAAAGGCGGTGCTCCGGTCAAAAAAACCGCTTCTATTGACGAATTACTCAGAGACACTACAGTCTTTACTTTGAGTGGATCCAATGTCAAGTGTAAATTTTCCATTCCTGAAGATATTTGGTCAGTCGAAATTGATGAAGGACAGATCAGCCAAGTCCTAAATAATCTTATTATCAATGCTGACCAAGCTATGCCAGAGGGGGGAATAATCAGTATTAGTGCTGAAAATGTGATCATTGGAACAAAAGATGTTTTGCCGTTACAAGAGGGACGCTACATAAAGTTACGTATAGAAGATCAGGGGATCGGAATTCCAGAAGAATATCTTCAAAAGATATTCGACCCCTATTTCACTACAAAACAAAAAGGAAGCGGTTTAGGACTAACGATCGCTTATTCGATAATAAAAAATCATAAGGGGCATATTGCTGTAGAATCAAAACTTGGCGTTGGATCAGACTTCTCTATCTATCTTCCCGCTTTAAAAACACAAGTCCCGAAAAAGAAAGAAGCGGAGAAAAGACCTATCACTGGCAAAGGAAAAATTATGGTCATGGATGATGAAGAGGTCATCAGGGACTCTTTAGGTGAGATATTAACCTTTCTAGGGTACGAAGTTAGGTTTGCTAGAAACGGTGAAGAAGCGATAGCAATATACAAGGGAGCTAAAGACACAGGACAATCTTTCGATGCTGTTATCCTGGATTTGACTATTCGAGGTGGTATGGGTGGCAAAGAAACTATTGGAAAACTCATTGAAATTGATCCGAAAGTCAAAGCTATAGTTTCAAGCGGATATTCAACAGATCCCGTTATGGCTGATTTTAAAAATTATGGTTTTAGTGGCGTAGTTGCCAAACCATATGATATCAAGGAACTAAGTGAGTCCCTAGACAATGTTTTAAATGGAATTGGGCCTTTTTAACTAATTTAATTGGTATTGAAAACTAGATTGTCTACAGATCCAATTTCTCAAGAATTTTAGTTGAATAGTCCTCGATTTCATCAGCACATCTTCGAAATGCCTCCGTTGATAGCCCATAAGGGTCATCTACATCTAAATCATCTGTTTCTCCACCGCATTCTTTCAATGTAACCACCTTTTTTGAATCGTTGGTGTAGTACGATAGTATATGATGCTTAACACTTTCATCGAGCGTCAAAATAAGATCTGCTTCTTTTACCATCTCTTTCGTAAGTTGCACACCGCCATACCCTGAAATATCGATTCCTCGTTCTTTGGCTACTTGTATGGATTTAGAATGTGGTGGTGAACCTTCGTAAGCATGGATCCCTGCTGAGTTGACAATTATGCTATCTGATTTTGCACTGTTGTCTAGTAGTTGTTTGAAGATGCCTTCGGCAAGAGGGCTTCGACACAGATTTGCATAACAGACAAAAATAATTTTCATTGGAGACAAATGCTACACTCCGTTTGCACAATTAAAAAAGAAAGATCTTGTTGAAAAAGGCGGATTACTTGCGACTTTCTTCGTAAGCTTTCTTTACTTCGTGTACATCACGTTCCTTTCGCAAAGGATATAGATCATCTGGCCAGTCATCCGGTAAGACTAATCGACTCAAGCCTGGATGGCCCTCAAAGTTAATTCCAACGAGGTCATGAACTTCGCGCTCATATAGTACTGCTCCAGGAATGACGCTTGTAATTGAAGTGACAGTCGGATTATCTTTTGGCAGAAGTACTCTCACTGTAACTTCTATCTCTACCTCGCCCAAACCTTTTGGTCTTGTAGCCATATGATATAGAACTTCAAAAGATTCTTCAGTTTCTAAACCTGTAATTGTACTAACATGTGTTCCACCAAACTCTTTCTTCAGAAAGGATACCCCATCAAGAATAGACTCTTTTTTTAATGTGAGGTAGACTCTCCTAGGGCGTTCAATCTTTGAGTCCGTTAAGCCGTCTCCAAATTTTGATTTTGCAGCGTTAACAATTTTATTCTCTATTTCTAATTCACTCATTTTATTCACATTCCTTGTGACTATTGCTATGTAAATTTCAATTACCAAATTATTACCAAGAAATGATGATTCCTTAGATGAAAGGTATTGAAATTTAAGTTTTACTTTTCAGGGGAAATATACAGTCTGGTTAACAATTAGTGTAGTATTCAAATATAAATGACCGTTAGAGGGGCATATATATGATAAAACGCGTTATTTCTTTAGTGATAATCTGTATATTAAATTATATCTAATTTAAGGCAGTATCAGAGAATGAGGTATATGTGGGGTTGTTTTAGGAAAGGATAAATTCATATATTGGGCTGTATATGACAGTGGTGTAAAGATGTTATTTGTCATTATCGTTCATTATATATTTTCGTGAAAGGCTTACTCAGAAGAAAACTTTATATGGAAAAAGTTAGTGATGGCTGTTCGTTTTAGAAAGATTGATTTTGAAATATATCAAAACCATAAACTAGAACGGTGAGATTATGCAGATTGCGTTTATGAGTATTTGGCATTTAATTATACTTGTTGGACTTATTGTAACTGCTATTTTAGCCATCGAGTCTCGCTCTATAGTGTATTGCGTGATCTCATTGGCAATAATGAGCGTTTTGTTGGGTGTACTCTTTTTTCTCTTGGACGCACCATACGTTGGGGTCTTTCAAATCGCGGTCTATGCTGGTGCGATAACTATACTCATGCTAGCAACTATTAGCTTAGTATCTCAAGAAGAACGGGAGGTTAAATAAAATGGCAGGCAAGAGTTCGGTTAGTCACGTGAGAATCGTCTTTGAAATAATTGGTGCTCTGCTCGGAATTGCATTCTTTGTTCTTTTATTTTCGAGCATCTCCACGATAACTCCCTTCATTTATGGTCAACCACCGCTTTCTGTAGAGCTTGGAAACATTCCACAAACTGTTACTCAGAATCTATGGAGTAATCGCGGAATTGATATGATCTTACAGGCATTTTTATTATTCGCAACCGCAATTGGAGCGGCTGCTCTGTTTAGAGAAGAACTCAAAAGGAGGAATGAAGAATAATGGCATTACCACCTCTAAATATGGAGTTCTATTTAGGAACAGCTATTGTCCTTTACGTAATCGGGTTTTATTGCTTTGTGAGTAAGCGCAACATGATTAAGCTCATTATAGGTCTTGAAATTCTAATCGACGGAGCGCATCTCAATTTTATAGCATTTAGCGCGTACGCCAATGGTGGACTAATTGATCCATTGGTGCATGCAATAGTGATCACATCCATTGTTATAGGCGGTTGTATTGCAGCTGTTGCAATGGCGCTCATTCTAACTGCTTATCGTCAGTATAAAACTATTAATATTCGCGAACTAAGGCGATTAAAGGAGTAGAGGTGTTTAAAAGATGTTACCGTTTGCACCCTGGCTTTGCTGGGCAATTCCAATGATTGGCGCGGTGCTTACGCCCGCGTTCGCTAAAATTCATCCAAAAGTAAGAGATTATATGGCTGTCCTTTTTTCTGTGATGGCTGCCGCATTTGCTTTATCTATGATCCCTGACATGATAATAGATACTGCTTTTGGTTATGACTTTTCTGGGCAAACTCAGCCCATCCCCTTTGATTGGCAAGTGCCATGGATTCCATATATCAATATCTATGCTGGAGTCCTTGTAGATCCTCTATCCGTCTTCATGGCGAATGTAGCCACTTGTATAAGTGCTCTTATTATGATCTACAGCCTTGGATACATGTCACACGATCCTGATCGTACGAGGTATTGGTTCTGGATGCTATTTTTTATTGGCGGCATGACCCTTCTCGTGATGGCTGACAACTTTCTTCAGTTATTTGTCGGATGGGAGATCGTTGGAGCATGTTCATATGGTTTAATCGGATTTTGGCATAAGAAGCCTAATATGGTTGATGAACCCTTCCCAATGCTACAAAGAACTGAAGGGGATATGAACGCTCATAGTGGTATGAAAGCGTTCATCACTACTCGAATAGGTGATGTAGCGCTTCTTTCAGCAATTTTAATCATTTATTCTTTTGCTGGTACCTTCAATTTTCTTGAATTACAAGCAACTACGGGGTGGGTAGGCGAACTTTCAAGAGCTGGTTTGCTCACGATAGTCGCAATATTACTTTTCTTTGGCCCAATAGGTAAATCCGCCCAGTTCCCACTACATGTATGGTTACCAGAGGCAATGGCTGGCCCAACAACTGTTTCTGCATTGATCCATGCCGCTACAATGGTAAAAGCAGGCGTATACCTTGTTGCGCGTGTGCTTCCAATGTTCCATCATGCACTCTGGATTGATGGCTATACGGAAGTTACTACATTCTTTACTACGGTTGGATGGATTGGTGGTTTCACAGCATTCTTAGCTGCTACAATGGCGCTGGTGGCTCGTGAAATCAAAAAAGTGCTTGCCTATTCCACTGTTAGTCAAATCGGTTATATGATGCTAGGTCTTGGAATGGGTGGGCTCGCAATAGAATCAACTACGGGCTTTTTGGCTGCTAATTTCCATTTACTGTCCCACGCTCTTTTCAAAGCACTGCTGTTTCTTTCAGCTGGTGCTATTTTGCACGCAACAGAGACAAAATACCTGGATGAAATGGGTGGGCTCAAGGAATATATGCCGATCACATATAAGGTCATGTGGGTTGGCGCATTAGCTCTTATAGGATTCCCAGGCTTTTCTGGGTTTTGGAGCAAGGATGTCATTTTCTTAGCTACCTTTGAAAATGGTCAATATGCGCTCTTTGCAATAGCCGCAATAACCGCTGCAATGACGGCATTCTATACATTCCGTATGATGGGTATGACTTTCCATTATCCAAAATCAGAACATATCTTGAAACTTGAAAGAGAAGGCCACCATGTACATGACGCGCCCGCAGTGATGTGGGTTCCCTTAGCTATTTTAGCTGGATTGACACTCATCGTTAGCGTATTTGGACTTTTTAATTTTGAAGGTAGATTACATGATTACTTCTCAGGTCATGTAGTTACACCATTCGCCATTGAATTTGTTCATCTCAATCCAACTGTGGCACTGATATCGATTGGAATGGTCTTTCTGGGTATTATACCTAGTTACTTCATTTATATCAAGCAAAAATATTCTGCTACAGAGATGATCAGAAATTCAGGTGCGTTAGCCAGCTTACATTCTTTCCTGACAAACCGATGGTATATCAATGCTCTCTATTACAAAGTATTCGTCTACGGTGTAATCAGAGTATGCGGAGGAATTTATCGCTGGATCGACCAAGCAATTATCGACCGATTCAACTTCGGGGTATTACGTGGAGGCATGGGTCTAAGTCAGGGAGTCCGGAAGGTCCAAACAGGAGTGTTTAGCATCAATATGATCTATATCGTAGGAGGACTGCTACTAATAGCGGTTCTGCTAATCTTTATTTAGGAGGAGACACAAAAATGCAAATACTACCAATACCTGGAAATCTTAATCTACTCTTAACCTTGCTTATCTTAGTTATAGGATCCATTGTAACCCTCGCAGCCGGAAAAGCAGGCGGAAAAGCCGCTGCATGGTCGTGCTTTGTATTCGCACTCTTATCGAGTCTAATATTTTTCGCAAGTGTACTCCCAGTTGTTTTAAGCAATGGTTCTTACAGTGACGTATCCTTTGTGCTCGCTGGAGATCCATTTAATTTTGTGTTTCAACTCTATGCAGATGGGCTAAGTGCACCTATTGCGGCTATAATCTTAGGACTTTCCACATTTACAGCACTATATAGTGTGGGTTATATGGAAAAAGAGTCTAATCTTGGAAGTTACTTTAGCCTTTATCTTCTTTATATGGCCGGGATGATAGGCGTTGTGTTAGCAACTAATCTAATTGTTTTCTATGTGTTCTGGGAACTTATGTTGATCCCATCATGGATTATGATTGCGAAATGGGGCGGAAAACACGGAGAGGGTGCTGTAGGAATAGGTTTCAAGTATTTCATTTTCACTCATCTCGGTGCGATGTGCCTCTTGTTTGCAATTGGAGCTACATGGATATACACAGGCAGCTTTGATCTCCTTACTATGACCTTAACGGGTATACCTCAGCTTGCCATCAATATCATTGTAATACTTTATATGATCGGATTTGGTGTAAAATTGGCACTTTTCCCAGTCCATACTTGGCTTCCCGATGCTCATGCAGAAGCACCAACTCCTATAAGCGTTTTACTGAGCGGTGTAATGATCGAAACTGGTGGTTATGCAATAGCGAGAATTCTAAATACATATTTCGGAACGACAATCGCAACATATACGCTTGTGTTATCTGCACTAGCTGTCGTAACGATTTACTGGGGTGGAATCATGGCTCTTGTGCAAAAGGACACCAAGAGGCTATTCGCGTATAGCTCTATTTCACAGATGGGGTATCTTTTCCTCGGTCTCGCCTCAGCAACATCACTCGGAATTGCTGGATCAATGTTTCACATCATCAACCACGCTCTCTGCAAAGGGCTTCTCTTTATGGTCGCCGGGTGTCTGATGTTAACAGTTGGACATACAACTGGAAGGAATATCGACGAACTAGGAGGACTTGGTGCGAAAATGCCAATCACTGCGACGATTACTTTGATTGCAGGGCTTTCGATAGCAGGTACACCTCCCTTGATTGGTTTCGCCGCTGAATGGCTAATTTTCGCAGGTAGTTTCTCTGCAGGTAATTACTTGCTGGCCACACTTGGAGTCATTGGCAGTGCATTGACAGCAGGTTATATCTTGTGGTTTGTCAAGCGAGTGTTCTTTGGAGATTTAAAACCAGGACTAGAGGACGTCAAAGAAGCTCCAGCCGTAATGCTTGTTCCAATGGCTATCTTAGCCTTCTTTGCGGTAATTCTTGGAATCTTTCCAAATCTCGTACTACAATTCATCTTACCAGCAGTTGCTGGAATAGGAGGATAATGTGTTATCAAAAGGAGGAATCAAAATGCAAGCAATCTCCCTTTCATGGCCACTAACAATTGAGCAACTCACAGTATTAGATCCGTTATATATTCCGATAATTGGCGCACTGCTAGTATTACTTGTAGGAACTGGTATGAAACGAGCGGAAAATGCATGTAAGAATATCTGCGGAATTATTACTACGATATTTATCTTTCTCACACTAGGATCGTTGTTGATCTATGTACTCCCAATGGTTCAGACTTATGGAGTTATAGTCGTCTATTATTCTACGTTTACGCCACCCTTAGGTACTTGCTTAGAAATAGACATGTTTAGCTGGTTTATGATGCTGGTCTTTACCAGTTTATCATTCCTTGTAGCTATCTACTCTATATCGTACATGAAAGACGATTCGGGTCTTGACAAATACTATGCTTTGCTACTAACAATTCTCTTCGGTATGAATGGAATAGTCATGGCAGGTGACTTCTTTACACTATTTGTGTTCTGGGAGACAATGGCAATTTCATCATACGTATTGGTCGCTTTTCGCAAGGATAAATGGGAAGCTGTTGAAGCAGGTATGAAATACTTACTTATGAGCGCATTTGGATCCACTTTAGTTCTCTTTACAATGTCTTTATTGTATGGACTAACTGGTACTTTGAACCTTGCATTAATGGCAAGTGCTCTTAGAACTGCATCACCAACACCTATGCTGTACATTATCATTTCACTACTGATCGTAGGGTTTGGTGTTAAAGCATCCATTGTCCCACTTCATACATGGTTACCAGACGCACATCCTGCTGCTCCAACTGGTATTTCTGCGCTGTTAAGTGGTGTCGTAATTAAAACTGGTATATATGCAATCCTACGACTCCTGTTACTTTTCTTTGAACCCACAATTTTCATAAATTATGGGGTTATTGTTGCTGTTTTTGCAGTTCTTACTATGACTGTAGGTAATTTAATGGCCCTGCTTCAGGATGATATAAAGCGACTGTTAGCCTACTCAAGTATAGTCAATATTGGATATATTTTAGTAGGGATGGCTGTGGGTATGCTTCCTGTTGGTACTGAAACTCAGACTCTCGGTGTAACAGGAGCATTATTCCATGTATTAAATCACAGCATGATGAAAGGGCTTCTCTTTTTAGCTGCTGGTGTATACATTCATGCAGCAGGTACAAGAAGCCTGAATGGAATGAGAGGACTCGGTCGCAAAATGAAAGTCACAACATTCTGTTTCGCTATAGGTACTCTTGCTATGATAGGAGTGCCTCCGCTGAGTGGCTTCTATTCAAAATTCATTATAATCTGGGCCACAATCGTCGCAAACCAGCCAATCATTGCAGCACTTACTCTTCTGAACAGCGCGTTCTCAGTTGCATATTATCTCAGATTGCTTCATATCCTTGTTTTCGCAACACCTGAAGGTGAAATCCTAATGGCAAAAGAGAAGGCATCTTCCATGTTAGTGCCTCTCGTTCTCCTCACGATAGGAATTATCCTAATTGGCCTGTTTCCAGGATTGATCATAACATGGGCACAAGGAGCTGCTGGCGCGGCAATCTCTTCAGACAGTTATATTCAAGCGATTTTAGGTCCCTAACATCGCTTTCCCTTTTGCTTTTTTTACTTCTTTATTTCTTTTTTAAATTGCCTTAAATCCATGGCATAACCTTTTTGGTTCGCTTAACTCAATATTAATATAACAAAACCTGATGATACTTCTATTTAGATGCCATCAATAAAGGGAAAGGCTTACATTATAATAATAAATGGATCTAGAGAAAACCTAAAAATATTTATATGAGCCTTTATTACTCCTTCAGCGTTTTGAAATATTAGCTATCAATACTATTTTAGATTTTAAAATCAATTCCCAACGGTTGGAATAACAATGGTAACAATCTCCCCTAAGCTGTATTTAGGTTATTTTAGACTTAGTAGGGAGAAGCAATACTTTTTTAAACCCTTTTTCTTTACTTCACTAGTTTACTGTAATTCACAAATTAGAATATTTCAAAATTCAAAATAACAAGAAAAAACAAAAAGGAAAATACGGTGAGAATCGATGTTTTTTCCGAGTAAGATGCAGATTGGGAAAATAACTGTACCAAACAAGTATTCTCGAAATGTAACCAACGCACTGCAAGAGTTCTGCTGTATGGAGTTCGTTGATGTTGAGCATAAAGTTCATGCAGCAACGACAGAGGAAAGGGAACAAAAAGACAGAATCAACGACTATCTTAACAGACTTTCTAAGCTTATAATGATATTAGACCTCGATAGAGAGGAATTTCCTAAGAAGAAGGTAGAGATTGATGTATCTTCACTTGAAAATGTTTTTGAATTCACTAAAAATTTTCTTGGGAAAATTGAGTCTTCAACTTTATCTTACTATGAAAAATTAGACAAACTGGAAAAGATAATTGGTCTCGTAAAACATCTTGGTGGGATTTCACCAACAGAACTTTCTCAGGAAGGTGAGTATTTCAGCACTCTTATTGGGACTGTTGAAAACGAAGATGCACTAGAAATAGAATGGAAAGTGCATGAAGTCACCGAAAATATTTGCTTCTTTGATTCATATCAGTTAGATGAGTATGAACGCGTTGTAGTAATTTATACAATGAATAAGCATTCAGATGCTATTAAACGAATTCTCCGCGTTTATGGATTTAGGGAACTAAATTTTAGCGATATCATTGCTGGCAGTGAATTATCATTGCAATCTCTAGACCCAGAAGCACTCAAGAGAGAAAAAAAAGAATGCGAGAAACAATTGACTGAAATCAATGAACAATATGGATTGCAATTATTGGCTGCTGAAGAACAATTAACAGTAGAAAAAAACGGACTTGATGTCTCCACATTATTTAGACGAACACCTTATGGCACTACTGTAATGTTTGGATGGCTATCCAAATCGCAACGTAAGAAAGTTGGAAAAATCGTCTCTGAGCACACAAACAATACTGGTGAATTTGAATTTCAAGAATCTAAATTGAAGAAAGAAGAAACTCCAACAAATCTGGAACATAAGAAATTCTTTGGACCTCTTATGAGTTTAGTAACTGGGTATGGTACACCACTTCATCATGAATTGGATCCAACTTTGTTCATGTTCATTACTTTCCCACTAATTTTTGGACTTATGTTTGCAGATGTCGGTCACGGCGGCGTATTAGCATTTTTAAGCGCCTTAGCATTAATTGCAAAACGAAGAAAGATCTCAGTAAATGAGTTCGTAGATTATTTCATCAAAGGTTCTGAACTGATGTTATTGTGTGGCATCTCGTCAGTATTCTTTGGTTTCGTATTTGGATCTGTATTTGGAGACCACTTTGGTAGCGTACATCATCCGGCACATCCGGCAACTCCGCTAGGATATATTCTGCAGGAAATCAATCCGGTATTCTGGTTCAGTCCAATGGAAGGGCATGGGACGGTAACTTTCCTTGCCTTTCAACTTGCACCCTTAATGACACTTCTGGTTCTATCATTTTTTGTTGGCGCGCTTCAAATTACGCTAGGCTTGATCATCCGCTTTTCCTTAGCATTAAGAAGAGGACATTTCCTTGAAGCTATCACAGTTCCCTTAATGTTAATATGGCTTTATTGGGGTGCATTATGGGTAGTCTACAATGCGATGCCAAGAAACGCAGAAGGTTATATCACAAGATTCTCGATTAACATCAATGGTATAATGGCAGATCCAACGCAGTTAGGAATACTTGCAATAATACCACTAGTAATCATGATGCTTGGTCTTCTAATGATGCATGGTGGAGAAGGCGCAATGGAAGGTTTAGAATACGCTTTAGCGCTTCTGTCAAATACTATCAGTTATGGGCGTATACTTGCTCTCAATGCCGTACATGCAGTACTCTCAGTTTTAATCTTAGCACCCTTTATCGACATTGGGCTTTCTGTCGGTGTGCCGAGTCTGTGGATAGTTGGCATTCTGCTAAACACTGTTTTGGTCGGGTTACTTGAAGGACTTCTAGCTTTTGTCCATACTCTCCGTCTACACTGGGTAGAATGGTTTTCAAAATTCTATAGCGGAACTGGAAAAGGCTTTGTACCAACTACAATTGAAAGACAATTCACAACGCCAATCTCTAGAACTATTGCTTAGCAAATTATTTGAAAATAAACATGGTGAACATAAACATGCCAAGCTGGGTGTATCTCTATCTTAATCCGAGGATCAGAGCATTACTCTCATATATGCTTCCAAAAGAGACAGCATACCGTATTCTAGACTCCACTTCCCTAGCTGAAGTCCAGAATATATTTCTTTCCACTTATTACGGCAAATACTTTGAGGGATTAGACTTTACCCCAGATACTATCGAGTTAGCTTTACGAAGACATTTCTTTGAACTCTATTCCAGTATCAGCAGAGGCATCATGGGAGAGGAAGCCAAATTTTTTTATGCCTTTTTGAAAAAATATGACACTAGTAATTTAAAGTGTGTTATGAGAGGACTTCATGCACAACTTCCCTTAGAGGACATCATGAGAAATATAGTGCCTGTAGGGAAACTTGGCACTGCCTATTATTTGAATATGATTGAAACTGGTTCTATAAAAGAAGCAATAGCAAGAATTTCTGATATTGGACTTCGTGAGGCTTTGGAAGTTGCGTATCCTCGATATGAAACTTCGAATGAAATATTTATTCTGGAATCTACGATTGATCAGAATGTCTATACGAATCTATGGAAAATCACTAATAATTGGAAGGCTGGGAAAACATTTGGGGCACGTGAGAAATTCCTACTTAAAGGCTTAATAGGAGAAGACGTTGACTTTAACAATATGATTATTGCACTACGAGCTATTTCTTTAGGATTGAACCCAGAAGACTTTTATCTTCCTGTGGCCTACAGAATACGCGAAGAACTTAAAAGTGCCGCAAATGCAACAAACATGGAGGATGCTCTTCAGATTTTCTCCCATTCCCCTTATTACGGGGCTCTCCTTGAAGAAATCATTGAAAAAGGCATAGTTCCAAATATTCTCATGGATTTAGAAGCGCATCTTCAGCAAGCGCACGTGCGTAAATGCAAACTGAAACTTTCGGATTATCCCTTTCAGATAAGCATTATCTATAGTTTTCTTACACTCAAATTTTTTGAGTTA
>JAEORY010000058.1 GCA_016840645.1 Candidatus Borrarchaeota archaeon
CAATGAATAAACCAGTGGAAAGTAATCCCGTAACGATTGCTAGCAATTACTTGCTTTATTTTTTTGTTATAACAAGACCGCTTCTGAATAGTACGTATTCTTGACCCCCTAATTCTGGTTAAAAATTCTTAATGAAGCATTTAAATATCCTTGCGATTCTTATGAAAAAACCGATAATAGTAGTCTAATTTGGTGACTGGGATGTCAAACCGTGAAAAACCGCTGGAAATCCACCAACGCGCGCTTTACCGTGCTACGGGACTCACCGACGAGGATTTCAAAAAACCGTTCGTAGCAGTTGCAAATAGTTGGAACGAGATTGTGCCGGGACACCTGCATCTGCGGCAACTTGCAGCTAAAGTTAAAGACGGAATTCGTGAGGCTGGTGGAGTTCCTTTTGAATTTAATACGATTGCTATTTGCGATGGAATTGCCATGGGCCACGTTGGTATGTCATCTTCGTTGCCTAGTCGTGATCTTATAGCAGACTCTGTTGAACTGATGGTTTCTGCACATGGATTTGACGGTCTAGTGTGCCTAGCTAGTTGTGATAAAATTGTTCCTGGCATGTTGATGGCAATTGCACGTCTTAATATACCTTCTATCATGGTTACAGGAGGGCCTATGCTTCCAGGCAGATTCAAAGGTAAGCCTGTAGTAATAACTGACGCCTTCTTAGCAACTGGCTGGGTTAAATCTGGGAAAATGACTTTGGAAGAGGCTGATGCCTTAGAAAAAGCAGCGTGTCCGGGTCCTGGCTCCTGTGCAGGTATGTATACTGCAAATACCATGTCATTAATTACAGAAGCTCTTGGTCTCAGCTTAACAGGAAGTGCCACTGAGCATGCAATAGATGTAAGAAAAGAGCGAACTGCTCTTCAAAGTGGTCGCCAGATCATGAAACTAATAGCAGGCAATATTACAGCACATGAGATTATGACGATGGACGCGTTTGAAAATGCAATTCGTTTAGCTTTAGCTGTAGGTGGCTCTTCCAATATTATACTTCATCTTCCTGCAATAGCTAAGGAAGTTGGATATGAGTTAAAATTAGAGGTTTTTGATGAACTCAGCAAAGATACGCCTCACATTATTGATACCGTTCCTGGTGGACCTTATACACTTAAAGATATTGACGAAGCGGGAGGCGTTCCTGCTATACTAAAAGTACTTGAAAATAAACTTCATCTTGATTCCATTACTGTGACTGGTAAAACCATCGGAGAGAACATTGAAGATGCCAAAGTATTGAGATCTGACGTAATTAGATCTCTGGAAGATCCTGTGCATAAGGAGGGTGGCTACGCAATTTTGAGAGGAAACTTGGGAGTGGCAGTTGTCAAACAAAGCGCCGTTAAATCAGACATGATGGTTCATAAAGGACCTGCAAGAGTTTTTGACTCAGAAGAAGATGCTCTTGCGGCAATTTTAGGTGAAAACATTCCCAACGGATCAGTTGTGTGTATTCGTTACGAGGGACCAAAGGGTGGTCCTGGAATGCGGGAAATGTTAGCTCCTACCTCCGCGATAGTAAGCATGGGTTTAGATAAAGTCGCACTTATCACAGATGGACGATTTTCTGGAGGAACAAAGGGTCCTGCGTTAGGGCATCTATCGCCAGAGGCTGCAGAAGGTGGACCTATCGCAATAGTCGAAGATGATGACCTTATTGCTATAGACATTCCTAATCGAAAGTTAGAACTTCTTATCTCCAATGATGATCTTCAGGAACGCCTTAGTAGATGGAAACCTCCCACGAAAAAGATTAGAAAGGGTTATCTAGCTCGATACGCATTACTCGCCAACTCTGCTGATAAGGGTGCCTATCTGCAAGACAAACTTTGAAGCAGTTAGAAAATTCGATAGGCTTCTACAGCCCTCAATTTTTTGTAATGATCAGGTCTCTTGGTTTAGCAACAGAACCCACGAAGAACACGTATTTTCGAACGAATTTTTTCTCTTCTATTATTTCTCCTTTAATCCAATGGCTAGCGAGCATTTTATTGATTACTCTTTTTAATTGTTCCTCGCTGAAAACATGAGAACTAATTTCGTTAAAATCGATCTGTTGTTCTTGTTCTTTTACTAACTGCTTAAGAAAATCTCTCAAGATTCTTTCTTCATCAGAATTAAAGGAATGTAGAAAAACTTCTAGTAACTCCCTTTCGTTAACTACTTCTACATTGAAGCCTTCACGGGATAACTGCTGAACAAATTTTACCACAAAACTTGATGAAACACTATTTTTCCTTGCTATTTTGGAGAGTAGGTATCGTCCCTTCTTTTTAAGCAGTTGTTCCTTAATTTTTGGCTTTGCAATATGTTCTAATGTACGTGTTATGAGACTTCTGGTTTCCTTTTTCTTAGTTTGTTGTTTTAGCTTAATAAGTTGTAAAATAATGTCCTTTTCTGTGATGGGGTAGCTCTCAACAATATCAATGATCAACATATATGCAAGTTCTCTAAGTCTTTCTTCTTCATCCTTAAATATATCAAAAATAAGAGGGATTAGTTCATTCACCCTTTCACTTTGTTTCTGAAGGATTATATTAAGACAGTTGACAGCAGACAATCTTACTTCAGGCGATTCTTCATTTAATGCTCTCTTTACTATGGGGAGAGTATCTTCTTTTAAAACATCGCTTGACCATAAGTGACATAATGCCCAAAGTCCTGCTTTTTTCATCCAAAAATCACTAGATTCTATTGACTTTCCAAGTAATTGGGGGACATCATTTAATCGTTCTTCATTATGCAGTAGATAATCCACAATTGCTCCAATTGTAAAATAGCGTATCCATATGTTTTCGTTTTCCATGCATTTAACTAGAAGTTGAAAATCCGTGATATCTTCCTCTTCTTTAAGACTATATTGTGTCCTTATAAGGTCAAGGAAAGGATCTACGGCATGATGTGGAAGATAAGGGCTTTGAGATCCAATAGTTACAAGCGCATAACGTGCATTTTCTTGGATTTCTACGTATTTATCGTTTAAGCCAATTATTAGTTCAGGGATCGCTATTTTAACCAGATCTGGCTCTTTTAAGCCAATATCTCCAAGAACTTTTGCGATTGTAGCTCTTACATAACTATCGTTATCACTATTCAGAGTTTTTACAATTTCTGGTATAATGTCCTTAATTTTAAGAGGATTCTCTTTTCCTATGCTTCCAATAGTTTGGGCAGAAATTCTTCGGGTTCCTACATCATCATCTGAAAGTCCAATTACTAATTCGTTAACATCGCTATTCAATTGATACAATGTCCCCTAACAATTTTTGAGATTAAGTCACATCTTTTAACAACTTGTTTATTATGTTATCGGCTATTCGAATATCTTCTGGATTTTCATCAAACTTGTCTGGCCCTAATTCCGGTGGTGTTAAATCTGCGAGTACTGCTACGATGCTTGCTATACTTTGTTTTGCGACCCAAAGATTGGAACCCCCACTTAATAAAACCACAAGCTTGTCATTACAGATTTCTCTTGCGACTTGTTTAAATATTCTTGCCATGTCATAAAAGGAAAAAATCGTTAAATTGAAACCACCATAGTCTGCGTGATGCGCATCATGCCCAAAATTCCACAAAATCATTTCAGATTCAAATTTCTCAGCAAAAAATGGAGTTAACTCCTTTAGAACCTTCAAAAAACCTTTATCTGTTATATTAGAATGTAAGGGGATGTCAAACTTATTATATTTAATTGCATCTTTACTGGGAGAGTAACCATTAGAGTAAAAATTTAGGTGTACAACAGATTCGTCTTTCTCAAAAATATCTCGCGTACCATCTCCTGGATGAGGATCTGTGTCGACTATCATGAACCTCTTGACGTTGGATGTATTTCTGAGATGTTGAATAAGTAACGCAGAATTGTTAATGTAGCAAAAACCCCAATATGAATTACGACCTGCATGATGACCTGCAGTTCCTGTGAAAACGAATGAGTTTTTCACCTTTCCTAGCCAGACAGTTTCTCCCGCCAATACCGCACCGCCTGCTGACAGGAGTGCTGCCTCATAACAATCGTCTTCTTTTACTCTTGCAAGATGTTGCTCAGAATGTATTTGGAGAATTAATTCTTCTTCTATAATCTCAGGTATTTCTATAACTACTCTGTTGTCTCGGTCGTTTTCCGTAAGAAAATCCATTAAAAAATTGTATGCTGGTGCTATTCTTTGCCGTAAAACAAGATTTCCATGCGTAACAAACTTCGGGTGATAAATCACGCACGTCTGGGACATTTTCACCAAAATAGAAGGTTAGGTAACTCCTTCTTAAAAAATCTAACTGCTGGGAGAAGTTTATACTTCAATTTTTATGGCTCGATTTTCATATTTTATTTGCTTGAGTAGTACACAGTGTTCTAGTCCATCGACCCCGGATATATCAAGCAGTTTTACCTTAAAATCGTTAAGTTCCTCTACAGTCTCTACAATTACTTTAAATAAAACGCCACATTGCCCAGTTAACTCATACACTTCCTTCACTTCAGGATTCTGGATGCCGAAGTCTTTTATAACTTCAATATCCCTCATGGAGGGTGAGGTGACTTTGATAAAAGCAACAATAGTAGGACGTGCGAAATACGGATTTAATTCTACTGTGAATCTTCGTATCACATTTTCATCAATCAGTTTTTGGACGCGTTTCCTTACTGTGGACTCTGAGATATTCAGTTCTTCCGCAATTTGCCTATATGGTTGTCTTCCATCTTCTAACAACTTAGCTAATATTCGCCAATTGATTGCGTCAACTTTTGGGCTCATTGCTTGGTCACGGCACCTTACCATATCTTCGTGTAGTCACATTAATGGTGAAAAAAAGCCCGACAACTTCACCTAAATAACTAAAAACTTTGTTGTCATGGTGAATTGATATAACTCCTCAGTTATAATTATAGATGATGTTTTGTCAGAATAATATGGTAACATTCAGTATATAATAATTTCAATACCGGACATTATATTCTTCAAAAATAGAATTTCACTTTGACTGAAATGGGAAATTAAGATCCTTTTTTCGCCTTTTTTCATGCATTTTAACCGAAAATGATACTTTATTATTGCAGTTTCTTATTTTTAAAGTGGGTGTTACTTAAAAATCAGATATTTAGAGGCATTTAACGTCTTTCTATAAATAATAAAAAAGGAAAAAACGTTAGCATTAATTTAGTGAATCCCTGAAATGAATTCAGTCTGCCTATTTGCAATAAGCACTTGTAATTTAATAAATAATAACACAAATATATTGATAACAATATCTAGATAATCTAATTCTATCTAAGGTGAAGAGCAAAACTAGCAACTGCCCTTATGAAATTACTAAATGCATCACATTTAGGAGATTTTTTGCCGTTTTCGGTCATAAAATAACCGCTTTTTGGACGCAAAGCAAATAAATGTAATATAAGATATATCATTAACAATCATGACATATCCACAAATGATGAACTGGGATCACCATTTCTGATGAGAAGGTATGGAGGTGCCCTATATTAAAACCGACAAAATAGTTTCCGGGTTTAGATGGTTTTTGTTTACAGAAGCAAAAGAAGAGTTAGTGGAGTCGATAAAAGAGGGTCTTTGGGAAGTTAAAATGCAGTTGGCACCCTCAAATCCAGGAGAAACGGCGATAATATTAAACTGGGATCCATTCGTTTCGCATTTAGTACGAGTTCGTATTGAAAGTCCGACTGAAGATGATGTAAAAGAATGTGACAAGGCGATAGAACACATCATTCATAAGAAATGTATGTACAACGGAGTCAAACTTATTTCTGGAGAACTCAACACCGTAACCGATTAGCATTTCGATTTGACTTTTTACAGACACATTAAACTCAAAAGGTGGATTAAATTTGATTATTGTAGAACAAAAGCCATTTGACGAAATTTTGGAAATGCTTGAAGGACACAAAACTCACGAAGTTTTGATTGTTGGATGTAATGGATGTGCAGGCATCTATCAGGCGGGCGGAGAAAAGCAAGTAGAAGTTATGGGAATGCTTCTAGAGATGGCCCATAAGCTGAAAGGTAACAACATGAAGACAAGAAATGTCACAGTATTACGACAATGTGATCGTCAAATCGTAGCCACAGCTATTAAACCTGTAATAGAAGGAGATGAAGTTATTTTATCAATGGGATGCGGTGCTGGAGTCCAAACTATAGCAGAAACAATTGAAGATCGTTTTGTACTCCCCGCACATAACACAATGTTCATTGGCATGCAGGAACGCGAACTAGGAGAGTTACATGAAAAATGTAAGGCATGCGGTGATTGTATATTAGATGAAACAGGTGGTATTTGTCCAATTACTATGTGTGCTAAATCTCTATTAAATGGTCCATGTGGGGGCTATGCAGATGGCAAATGTGAGGTCGATGATTATACGCATGACTGTGCATGGTGTCAAATCTATGAAAAACTCAAAAGACTGGATAGACTTGATCTCTTCACAAAACCACGATTGCCAAGGGATTGGCGAGTTTCCCTTTCACCTCGTAATCTTTAACTCGATTTTTTTAGAGTACAAATTCATTCACTTCGACAGATCCCTTTAACATATTAGAATTTTACTTTGCGGTGATTTAAAATTGAGCGAAGAAAATAAAATGGATCAAATTCTTGTTTTGGGCGGAGGTGTTGCAGGAATCGCAGCAGCGTTAGATTTGGCAGAACAAGGTCATACTGTCTATCTTGTTGAGAAATTACCTTCTATTGGAGGAAAAATGGCACAACTGGATAAGACATTCCCAACCCTTGACTGCTCAATTTGTATTCTTGCACCTAAAATGGTTGAAGTCGCCCGTCATCCTAATATTAACCTATTGACCTATTCTGAACTCAAAGAGGTAGAAAAAAAGGGTGACTCTGGTTTTCGTGTCAAGATGATAGCACACCCTAGGTATGTTGATGAAGAAAAATGTACTGGGTGTGGTCTGTGTGCTCAGTATTGCCCGATAAAGACGCCTAATGAATTCAATACCGATCTTGATGATAGAAGTGCAATCTATACCTTGTTTCCTCAAGCAGTACCACTTGTCTATACAATTGATCCAGAACACTGTCTTAATTTTAAGTATGGAATATGTCAAACATGTGAAGACATTTGTCCACCACAAGCAATTGACTATGATCAACAACCTCACGAATTTTCCATTGATGTAGCGTCCATTATAGTGGCTACTGGCTATGATCTTCTTAATCCAAAAACTCTGGCTGAATATGGATATGATGTGTATCCTAATGTTCTGACATCTTTAGAATACGAGCGTCTTCTTTGTGCTACTGGTCCCACGAAAGGAGAACTTTTTACACCATCTGCTAGAAACCATCCGAAACGTATAGCATTTGTATTATGTGTAGGTTCAAGAAATGTTGATGTAAAACCCTACTGTTCTAAATTTTGTTGTATGTACTCGGCAAAAGCAGCTATAATAACCAAAGAACATCACCCTGATGTCGAAACATTTGTCTTTTATCATGATACGAGACCAATTGGAAAAGGTCACGAAGAATTTATCCAAAGAGCCCAGGACGAATTCGGGATAGTATACATAAAAGGACTACCAGTGCTAGAAGAAGACCCACATACACAAGAAATTGTGATCGATTACATAGATATGCTCACTGGGAAAAAACACGAACTTCGTGCAGATATAGTAGTTTTATCTCCTGCAGTTATTCCCAAAAAGGATTCAGAGTCTCTAAAAGACATATTAGGTATTGAAACAGATGAGCATGGTTTTTTCAAATCTATTGACTCAGTTCACCTCATTGATTCAACTGTACCTGGAATTTATCTATGCGGTTCATGTCATGGCCCTGAAGACATATCAACATCAGTCGCGGAAGGAAGTGGAGCGGCAGCAAGGGCAGCAGCAAGGACGAGCATAACTCGAGCAGAAAGAATAGAAAAACCAGTTTCTGAATTTTCAGTCAACCCATTCGATACGCCAAGGATTGGGGCGTTTGTTTGTCATTGTGGAATCAATATCGGGGGCGTTGTTAATGTTCCTGAAGTTGTGGAATACGTGAAAACTCTGCCGAATGTAGTTTATGCAACTGATAATTTATACACCTGTTCTTCCGACACACAAGAGTTGATAAAAGAAAAAATAAAAGAGCATGACCTAAATCGAGTAATTGTTGCAGCATGTACTCCTAGAACACATGAGTCTCTTTTTAGAGAAACCTGCCGTGACGCTGGACTAAACCCATATCTATTTGAGATGGCTAGCATAAGAGAACACGATTCATGGGTTCATATGCACGAACCCGAAAAAGCCACTGAAAAAGCAAAAGATTTAATGAGGATGGCTGTCAACCGAGCAGAATTCTTAACTCCATTAGGCACTATTTCCTCTAATGTCACACCAGCAGCACTTGTAATTGGTGCAGGAGTTTCAGGAATGACAGCCGCTGCAGCAATATCCCAAAAAGGCTTTGATGTCTATTTAATTGAGAAAGAGAAGGCTGTTGGAGGCCTATTGCGAAAATTGGATTGGGTGAACTTTGAAAAAGCGATGGCCGAAGACATTTTGACGTCATTGGAAAAATTCGTCACAGAAAACGAAAGGATCCATTTAATGACTGATTCTAAACTGAAAAACGTAGAAGGATCAATTGGAAACTTTGATATTACTGTAGTCCAAGCTGGTAATGAAAAGCAACAATTTAAAGTGGGTAGTATCATCATCGCAACTGGAGCTGAAGAATATACCCCCAAAGAATTTTTTGGTAATCCGATATCTTCGAATGTCCATACTCAACTTGAATTGACTCGTTTAATACAAGAAGGTAAAATAAAAGATACTGATTCAATTGTAATGTTACAGTGTATTGGAACGCGTGAAAAGGAAGGCCGTACTTATTGTTCTATAATATGTTGTGCTAAAGCTATTATGAATGCATTGATGATTAAAGAAAAATATCCAAGCGCCAAAGTATACATAGTTTACCGTGACATTAGATTACATGGCGAAGAAGAAGAATATTATTGGAAAGCACAAGAAAAAGGCATTAACTTTATCCGTTATGATCATGAAAGACCACCAAAAGTCAGGACAAATCCAGACGGCACACTTGCTGTTGAATTTTTCGATATGATCAATCAACTTGGATTTGATATTACAGCTAATAAAGTTATTCTCAGTACACCCCTTATACCGCGTGATGGGAATAAAGAACTATCTGAAATGCTAAAAATTCCATTAGATATAACAAATGGCTTCTTTTTTGAGGCTCACCCTAAACTAAGACCAGTTGACTTCGCAACTGATGGTATATATCTTGCTGGAACTGCTCATGGTCCAAAGAGTATCTCTGAATCTATCAGTCAAGCACTTGGCGCAGCATCAAGGGCGCTCATTCCATTAATGAAAGGAGAAATCGAAAGCGAAGGAATTGTTGCAGTAGTCGATTCAGACTTATGTATTGGCTGCGCCAATTGTGACTTTGTTTGTGCTTATAGAGCTGTAGGCGCTTCAATAGGCGAAAATAAATTTATTTCAGAAGTTAACCCACTACTCTGCAAAGGTTGTGGAGTCTGTGCCGTTACTTGCCCTGCTAATGCTATTACTATGCAACACTATACCAATGAGCAGGTATTCGCTATGATCCAAGCAGCTTTAGCTGAAGTAGCAGACAATTCTGAGCCGACGATTCTTTCATTCTTGTGTAATTGGTGTAGTTATGCAGGAGCTGATATGGCGGGCGTCAGTCGATACCAGTATCCCCCAAATGTTCGTGCTATAAGGGTAATGTGTTCAGGAAGAGTTGACCCACTCTACATTCTTATGGCTTTTTCCTTAGGTGCAGACGGTGTCCTTGTCGGTGGCTGTCATCTGGGTGATTGCCATTACATTAAGGGGAATGTTTTTGCTGAAAAAAGGATAAACGATGTAAAAACTTGGTTAGAAGCAATAGGGCTTGAACCAGAACGCCTTCGCTTAGAATGGGTCTCTGCTAGCGAAGGAAAGAAATTTTCTCAAGTTATAACTGAGTTTGTGAACGATCTTAAAGAGCTTGGAGCAACTCCACTCAAATCAAGTTCCATTTTCTCTTCTCGGGAGGCGAAAACATGACGGCAGTTAAACAAACTATAGATGATTCTGATATTGATCCCAATTTCAAATATGAATTAGCAAATATTCTCGGAGAAAAAGCACTTCTTCATTGTTTCCAATGCGGTACGTGTACTTCATCATGTCCTGTGGCAGATGATGTAGACATCAAGCCACATCAGATAATAGGCATGACTTTGCTAGGTTTGAAGGGAAAATTACTGCAAAGTAAAACAATATGGCTTTGTGCAGCCTGTTTAGCCTGTGCCGAGCATTGTCCAAGAGGTGTTCGATCTTTCTATCTTCAATCTGTCCTTAAAAACTTAGCTGCTAGAGCAAATAATCTCCCTGAAGGTATCCGGGAAGAAGGCGAAATCATATTAACTACAGGGCTAGCTATTCCTATTTCATCTGGAATAATTAAGAGAAGGAAAAAATTAGGATTGCCTGACTTAACTCCTCCTGATGCAGAAACATTTCAAAAGATAGCTGAAGTAACAGGAGTCGCGTCATTACTTTCCAAGAAAGGAGGAAAAGAAAAATGATGGATTATGCGTTATTTTTAGGCTGTATTATTCCATATAGACTTCCTCAACTGGAAGCAGCTGCGCGAAAAACCTTACAAAAACTTGATGTGAATTTGCATGAAATGCAAGGCGCAGGCTGCTGTAGTGATCCTGCCGCAACTCCAGCACTTGATTACAAGACCGCTTTAGCTGTAGCGGCTAATAATATTTGTATTGCAGAGGAAATGGAGTTAGATATTCTTAATTTGTGCAATGGCTGTTTTCATTCTTTGAAATTGTCAAATGAAACTCTGAAGAATAAACCTCGCCTCAAAAATCAAGTCAATGAAATTCTTGCACACGTTGGAAAAGAATTTAAGGGCACAATAAATATTAGACACTTGTTAGAGGTAATGTACAAAGACATAGGACTAGAAAGGATTAAAGATGAAATAAAGACCCCATTCAAAGACTTAAAGGTTTCAGTTCATTATGGTTGCCATGTATTGCGCCCGTCAAATGTCCTTAATGTTGACGACCCGCTCCGCCCAGAATCACTTGATCGCCTAGTTAAATTGACTGGAGCTGAGAGTGTCAAATACATGCGAAAAATGAACTGCTGTAATTACTGCATTCGCGTAGTCGATAAAGATATCTCTTTAAAACTTTCAGCAGAAAAAATGAAACACATTAAACAGGCCCAAGCTGACTGTATAGTTCTTCTATGTCCTGGATGTTTTATGCAATATGATCTTACTCAAAAAGAAATAATCCGACTTTTAGAAGAAGAGATGTTCAGTATACCTGTCTTCTCCTATTCGCAACTCCTCGGACTTGCAATGGATATATCTGCTGAGGAATTAGGTTTGCAGTTTCATAGGGTAAAACTTAAGGAACTCTTTGAAAAACCAGCACTATTTGCTTGATATTGAAAAACCATTCAGATAAGATGTTTTAAAGTGCTTTTTTTTTACCTTCTATTATCATGTTTATAAAACGTTTAAAGCCCTGCTAAAAATCTAATTCTCATTTCGTAAATGAAAGAAGTTTTTTACAGACAACTAAGCAAGAAAGCACCACAGCTTCAGCGTGGTGATGGATTGCGGTAGTTTGTGTTCACTTTCATCATAGAGTCTCCCTTACACTTTAATAATGGTGCCCCTCTCATACTGTGATGAATATTGCGAGGAAGGCAGGGCTAGATACAAAACTATGACTCTTGGTAGCATCACAGATAAGACCATGTTATCAGCTGCATTCGGAGGGATACTACGCACACTTGCAGACAAGGTGCATACTCCAATTAAAGTGGATAGGTGGTTTCCTTCCACCAAAACCTGTTCGCGCTGTGGTACTATTCGCGACATAGGATTGGATGGACGAGTCTCTATCTGTCCAGTCTGTGGTTTAATGATAGATAGAGATTTCAATTCAAGTCATAACCTAGAAAACGAAGGGTTAAAACTAGTACCTACGGGACGTAGGGATGTTAAGCCTGTGGAGACTGAATCCTCTACTGTGGCATCGCTGGAATACTTAAACAGTATTCCCTATGTCACAGCAAGTTCGATCGTTGAAGCAGGAAGCCTCACTGCTTTAGCGTGAGGTAGTTCACGAAATTTAAAGTTAGCAAACAGGCCATCCAAAACATTATTAGAAATGTAATTGAAATAGCCTTTCAAATAAATCACTTGTTTTCATCAAATTTGATACAATAAGGGGTCACACAATGGAATTGTCAAAAGATAGCGCTATTATTAGAGGGATAATCCATGTTTTTCTGGAAGGTGATTTGGAAGAACAAAAAGAAGCAACACAAGAATTAAAGGAAATGGGCCATAATGCAATTGACCCTTTAATTCAAATCATAAGAGATGAAAAGGAGCGCAAACCAATTCGACTAGAAGCTGCAAGAGCAATTGTGGTGCTTGGTTCGGATAGCGTTGAGCCATTAATCGAACTGTTACAAGAAGATGATATAATCACACGTATGGCAGCAATAAGATCATTGGGCGCAATTAGTGACGCAAAGGCTGTACCTAAACTAATTGACAATATGCACACTGAGGAAAAAAAAATCAGGCTGGCTGCCATCTGGGCGTTAGGACAAATTAAAGATAAGCAATCAATTAGCCCTCTCCTCTCATTGTTAAGTGAATCCGACTGGGGGATACACATGGAGGCTATTGAGGCCCTAATAAAGATCGGTGATGATAATGCTCTTCTTAAATCGATTAATCCTCTAATATATGCTATTTACAATGAAGAAACTAATATTAGACGAATTGCTGTAACGCTTCTTGAAAAGATTAAAGAGAAGATAAATATCGCAACATTTGCAGACATCTTCAATAAGCAAAAAGATCCTAATTTACGTAAAAGGCTGATAGACGCAATTGGTGAACTGCGAGACCCACGTACTATATCGTTGTTAGTTTCTGTTATAGAAAAGGAGGAGACTGCAGCTCTTAGAGCCAGTGCCCTTGTGTCGCTCCAAAAAGTTGACACTGAAGAAGCCTACAAATGGGCTATATGTAGTCTTTCAGATGAAGATTTGGACGTTAGATACAGTGCGGTGGAAGTTCTCAAGAAACTTAAAGACAAACGCGCTGTAGCGCCACTTATCGCTAAATTAAATGATGAAAAAATTATAAAAGCAACTATTGAAGCCTTAGGTGAGATCGGTGACCCGAAGGCAGTTGATTCATTGATACCAATATTAGAGAGCCCTAATCCCTTTCTTCGGGCAAGTGTAGTTTTAGCATTGGGCCAAATTGACACAGATTCAAAGAAAACAGTTAAACCATTAATCAAGGCAATGAATGATAAGGATGAAGAAGTTCAATGTCTA
>JAEORY010000685.1 GCA_016840645.1 Candidatus Borrarchaeota archaeon
ATTGTAAATATTTGATGCTGGCAAATGCTGTATCTATGTTAGTCTTTGTATCAATTCTACAAAAAATTGAAACGGTTATATTGACTAATGTATTAAAAATAATTCTTGAATACCGTCCATAAGTCATATACTCTTTTCAAAAAAAAACCAAAGCAAATAATCGATAATTATTGTTCTTTTCTATAAGTATATTCCAAGCATTATTTATTAAAAAACTCACTAATGCTTTATTTTGTCATAATCATTTTTGAAATATATCATCTAGCGTTTTCCATGTGTGTGAACTACCCCACCCTGACGGAAGGGGGCTTCCTGCCAATTCAGTTAAAATATCATCGGATAACTATCTATCATTAAAATAATGGACTGAAACCATTTAACCTTACCATATCATTTACTTTATCTTACAAACACGGAATTCGTAATATTTATAAGTTCAGGAGTCCATATATTCTTTGAGAATGATACTACCGGAGATACTGCGCTAGTCTTTATCACCAAAGTAGATCATTCTCTAAAAAATACATTGGCAGTGGTGGGTATGGGTATGGGAACAATCCTATTGGAAATAAATGGCTTTGACGCAGTTCTATTAGATATATCGGTCGGTTTTTTCATTTCAGGTATAATACTCTTTGTACTGACAGCCATTCTTCTCGGCGTTAGTTTTGACCATAGCGGAGATCATAGTGTAGATGGACATGACGTAGATGGACATGACATAGATGGCCACGACGTCAGCCATGATATTAGTCATGACGTTGGGGATCATAGTATAGATGGCCACGATGTTGGAGATCACGAATTTTCACACGGAGTGGGACATGAAGATGTACACACCGAAGCAAGTGGTGATAGTGCACCGATAATTCTTCTTGTATCAACATTTATGTTGAGTTTCGGTGCTATGGGTATCAGTCTCTTTCAAATCCAAATGGATTCTTTTATGAGAGCTCTAATAATCTTCTTAACGCCAATAATTTTCACAGTCGCGGTTCGTACACTATGGAAAAGAATTGCGAAAAGTGAACTTGGCAGTCATGTTCATCCAAAAGAACTTGTGGGTAAAAAAGGCACTATTGTTCATCAGACAACGTATCGAGGAGGCTCAGTACGTGTTACTATAGAAGGCCCTATGGGGTCAATCTTATTACCCGCTAAATCATATGAAGCAGGCGAAGAATTCTACAAAGGAGATATAGTTGAAATATTAGACGCAGAAGGAACCACCTGCCTTGTAAAAAGAATTAATAAGGAGAGTGAACTATAAAATGCTTCAATTAGGAGCTTTAGGTCCATACAGTGTTTGGATTGTGACTGTGACTGTTCTGTTCTTCTTTTTTCTGCTGTACCTGTTAACCAGATATCGCAAGTTCAAAACCAATGAATTTGTGATTTATCTCAGAAATGGTAAAGTGAAGAGAGCAGGGCTTGGTGGAAGACTATTTTTGCTGCCCCTTATTGATGAAGTAATAGTGATTCCAACGACAATCCAACAAACTAGCTTAGAAGCAAAAGAAAAAGTAGTTTCAAGAGAATATCAGAACATCGGGGTTACGGGCTTTGTTTTTTGGCAAGTAACTGAACCAAGTGCAGCTTTTACAAGTGTTAGTTGGGATAAACGTTCAGGAGATTACGTTGAAACAGTAATAAAAAACGCCGCTGAATCAATAATTCGAACAACTTGTGCAAATATGGTTCTTGAGGATATCATCAGAGAACGATCAAAAATAATTGACGCAGTAATTAGCGAACTTCATGACCTCATGGCAAACTGGGGTGTGACCGCCCACAGCGTAGAGATACGTGATGTCGAAGTTTTGGATCCGGAACTGAAGGGAAATATGGAAGCAGTTAAAAAGGCAGTTGAGGAACAAAAAGCTAAGCTTCGGCAAGCTGAAATGCGTGAGATAACAAGAATGCGAGATTTGGATGTACTTGAGAAAACTGGAGTAGCAGAACAAGAAATTCACCTCGAAATTCAACAAAAAGCTAAACAACGTGAAGTTAAAGTACAAGAACTTGAAAAACAACGTGTTGAGGTTGAAGCCACCGCAGAAAGAAATCGTCTTCAATTAATTGCTGAAGGTGACGCTGCAAAAATAAAGCAGGATTTGGTCGCTGAAGCCGAGGGTGTTTTGCAGCAAATCATGGCTTTAAAAGAATCAGATGAGCGCCTATTTCAATTAAAACTCATCGAAGCGATTCCTGGAATCTTTCAGAAACTTCCAATTGAAAAAATGTATGTCATAGGTGACTCAAATAGTGCATTTGGCAGCATCGCAGGCGCAGTTATTCCGTTTATACAAGTACTACAAGACTTACTTCGATCCCAGAAAATTGATTTACCTCAAGTTGCTAAGAAATTCTTAGACACAGCAAATCCAAAATCTTAGACACAGCAAATCCAAAATCTTAGACAGGTAATCTCATAATATATTTCTTTTTTTTAATCAAGTTTTTTTTGTTTTATTTGTTTATAGGCCTTAATAGAACTAATACCTGAAAAAAAGGAATACATCAGATATAGTATAGTTCAGTGAACTACCCCACCCTGACGGATGGGGCTTCCTGCGAGTCCTCCGAACCATATCCACATCTGGGACTGGGTACTTTCGTTTTATCTTTGGCTGTGTGTCGCAGATTACGAAGAAACTCTTCATAGCCCGTCCACCTGGCA
>JAEORY010000059.1 GCA_016840645.1 Candidatus Borrarchaeota archaeon
TAAACGAGGTGAAAAGATGTCTGCGATGATTCACCAAATTCCTAGGCAGATCAAAATCCATGATCAGATTGTGGGAAATGGTGCGCATTATTGGGATACTCCTGCCAAGTGTGTTAATTTTGCTGCTTCACTGCAGAGGAGTGATATTACAAAAGATTTAATGTATAACGTTAATAAATCCACAGAATATCCTTTTCGTAGAAAGGTAAACATAAGAAGAATAGACTTGGAGTACTGCCAAAAAGGTGTAGTAGAAGGAAGAACTATCACCTACAAACCAGCACACAGTGTAAAATTCATAGACCCTAACACTACAAGTGATGAAGGATTCCTAAATGAACTCAGAAATTCTTCTTTTGCTGTTGATATTCCTCTTTGGTTCGCTAAAAAATCTGGTGACCTTGATTTAATGCCTTTAGGACATGTTTTAAAGAAATGGAATATGCAAATGATCTATCAGTATAAAGGGTGCAATCTTAATTGTCGGTATTGTTATGTTAGTGATATTGATAACTCCGCCACAAAAGGGTGTTTTTCTAATATAACTCCGCGAGATATATTCGATTCTTACAGATTTTATAATGAACAGGGAAAAGTACAAGGCATTCGCTGTAGTGGAGGTGAACCAAGTCTATATTTGGATCACATACACAAAGTCATTAGAGTTTTCAAGGAAGAAAACAAGCCTGTTCTTATCCAGCTTGATACTAATGGTTCAACATTTTATTATATTGAACACATGCTAAAACATGATCTCAATTGGGATGATGTCATGATACAAGATCTTGCCGAAAACACGATGGTATTTTTTGCATTTAAAGGAACCGATGATAAAACAATTCAGGAGATAACAAAATCAAAACTTACTTTAGAAGATCAGTTTAATACTCTAAGATTTTACGTATCTAATGGTTTCGATGTGTACTTAAACCTATATAGTTCCAACCCCGTAACATTACCTTCTTTCATCAGACGGCTTGACGAAGATTATGGTTCTAACGCTATAAGAAAATTGCGTTGCCATCCGCTAGAACTTTATACTCCCACAAAACAAAGGTTAGAAAGAAATGCTAAACATAAAGACATGTTTTTCAGGCGGCATCCTGAACAATATGCAACTGGTATCGGCATGAAGTGGATGCTGGATTTCCAAGCAAGTACTAGATACTTGAAAAGGATATGCAGAGAAGCATATGGGTTCAAATACCCTGAAGTTATGCGCTGTAACTATAAAATAGGAACAGGTGATTGTAAATGCATGTAGAATTACTTGGTGGTCTAACCGCTCTTCTACCCTCTCTCGCAACATTCACAATTAAAAAGGGAAAAATTGTAAACAGAGAAGAACTATCAGAGAAGGAAAAACGAATTTTTACTTTCTTGGATCGATATGATGAAGTTACGCCACAAGATATTCTTAAGCGCGAAGAACATGCAGAATTCGGAATTAGGCACGTCCCTGCCGAGCACATCCAATTTATGGTCGACAATGCGTTTAGTTCCGCAATTGAACAACTGTATAAGAATGAAATAATTGCTTCGGATTCTGAAAATTTCGGATCAAAATTAAAAGAATTTCGTGGGATTGCTCAAAAATTAGAATACTTACGATTTTTGCCTCGCTTAGACATGAACGTTCTGAAAGAAGAAGGTCAATTAATTGAATTAAGAGAAAAATCATTAGATGAACTTACGCAGTTTAAATTAATGTATGAGGCCTCCTCATTCACGTTAGAAACAATACTTGAGACAGTATCAAATCATACCTGCTGGATGCATCTCTTTAAGCTCATTCCCTATTTGATTCGCAAAGGAGTTTCTATCAAAGACATGATCGAAATGACTCATAAGGTTACTGATAGGTCTATAAATGCACAACCTATAGTTACTCCCGCTGAGAAACTCAAATCGATCTCCAACACTCTTGAAACGCTCTATGAGGGATTTAAAGAAGACATATTTGAATCTGATGCTCCTAAGGAAGATGCACTCGAATTGATACAAGAGATCATATCCTTGCTTGCTAAACAAATGAATCATCCAGCAGACTATCTAGAGGTGTACGAGGTCTTGGGGAAAGGGGGCTTCAGACATTCATCGCGCTTCAAAAAACTGAATAGCCCTACATACTTGGTCCAAAACACACAGGCTGCAAAAGAAGTTTTCTTTTCTCAAAAGACTTCTTTTATTCTATGATTTTTGTGGATGTTTAATACGAATGGGAGGAAAGATTGAATGAAGGTCGCTATAATTGATGGAAAAGATAAACGAGGAGTCGGTTTAGCTTTACGCTGGGCAAAAAACAGTGATATAAACCTCCTTATCGGATCCAAAGACGAAAATGTTGCAATTAAGGTTGCAGAAGAAATTCGAAAAACCACAGGTGCGTCACAAGATCGTGTTTCTGCCATGTCACTTACTGAAGCTGCAAAAAATGCAGATATAGTTGTTTTAACAGTCCCATTTCGAGAACAAATTTCTACACTCGAAGAAGTAAAAGACTATCTAAAAAAGAATACCCTACTGATAGATACAACGCTGCCAATAGAATTGACAGATGATGGGAACCCTGTTTTTATACAGGTTTCTGCAGGTTCTTGTGCTCAACAAGCACATCAGATAGTGGGAGATAGCGTAAAAGTTGTTTCCGCCTTTAAACCTCTTGGAGCTGAGTGCCTTTCCAATCTCGATGAAGAACTAGCGTGTGATATCATTGTTTGCAGTGATCATGAAGACGCGAGAAAAGTCGTAGTAAATCTAGCAGAGAAAGTCTCATCTTCACTAAAGATTACAGAAGGACCACTTTCTTTTGATCATCTCTCTGAAAAACTGGTTGCAACACTGATCAACTGGAACAAACGATGGGGACAATTGTGCAATGTCATACGAGTACCGATGGAGGGTATTGAAGGATCGATGTGTAGTTGTTTGAATCCTTTCCTCAAGTTATGTACGAATAGAGGCATAAAATGTTTGTCTATATGAAAAAATAACGATAATTTGTGTTTGAGGTAGAAGATTGTATGAATGATCATTTATCACAATTAGAAGATCGATTTCTGGTTTTTTTATATAAAAACGCAGGTATTTTTCCGCTTTATGAACGAATGGACTTTGGCAAGACGGAGCTTTCGCTAGGTAAACTGATTTTCTGGTACGCTGGAAAACTCGACATCGGAACAAAAACTCTTCTAAGGACATTGAAGAGTCTTGAAGCAAGAGGGATCATTGAAAGGAAGGACTGTGCAAGAAAACGTTCTTTATTAATGAGATACATCCTCACAAAAAAGGGAAGGGAACTAGCAATTCAATTTATGACAAGATTAGAAGCAGCATGCTCCAAAGCGTCAGAATGCTATATCAAAGTATTAACAAAGACAGAGAGCAGTGAAGGTGCAGAACAGCCACTTTTTGCGATAAAAAAGGGAAATATATTATCAATCGAGAACGTTACAGTAAAGAAAGAATTCACAGGGGGCACAGAGTTCGTTATTACATTTGGAGACACGCTTGTAGTTACAGTTAGAACGAAACATGCAGCGCATGAGGTTTTCATAAAAGGACTTACTTACGACGCTAAGTCTTTTGAGAAGGCAAAACGATATGCACTTGTCATTTTACGGCAGAGACGCAATTCCAAAAGAAATCAAATATCCTCTAAATTTGTTCCTCTCACTCCCATCTCAGGGGACTATCTTTCAAGAAAGCTACCATTACGGCAAAAAACTAAAAAACTTCTCGAAGAATGGAAGCGACATACGATTCCTTTCTAGTGCACATTACTTAAGATTTTGTATTGAAAAAAGGATAAATGACAACATGTTCTATTGAGCCCGTGGGTATGAACCTAGGATATACAGGAACGACGTCAGTTCTTTCAGTTCCTCAAGAGCATCCCTAAATTTTTTATCCTCAATGTGTCCTCCAAAATCCAGAAAGAAGATATAGTCTCCAAATTTCTTTTTGGAAGGCCTAGATTCAATTTTTGTCAAATCTATGTTTCTTTCCGCAAAGGGACGAAGTGTCTCGAAAAGAACGCCAGGTCTATTGATAATCCCATATACAATGGATGTTTTATCATTGCCTGTTGGCTTCATTAACTCTTTGCCAACGATAACAAACCGAGTTATATTGTTTTCCGCATCCTGGATATCTTCATCTAAAATCTTTAATTGATATTTAAGCGCTGCTCTTTTTGACGTAATAGCCGCAGCGTTTTCGTAGATACCTCCAGCCACTTTAAGCGCTGCTTCAGTGGTAGAAGCTGCTGCTAATACTTCTGCCATTGGATAATTTTTGTTAATATATGATTTACATTGTGAGAGTGCCTGTGGATGTGAGATAATGGTCGTTATTCTTTCAGATAGATCTGTAACTAAAACATGGGAGATTGGAAGTAAGATTTCTCCAACTACTTTGATATTTTCGTTAACAAGCGAATCCAAGGTTGAAGTAACCGAACCCTGTAAAGAATTCTCAATGGGGACTACTCCAAATTCGCAGATGTTTTGTGCAACAGAACTAACTACAGCCTCAATTGTTCTGAAAAACTTAAAATACTTCTCATCAAAAACCGTTAATGCAGCAGCCTCAGTATAAGTTCCTCTAGGGCCGAAAACCCCAACTTTTTCATTTTCAGAAAAGACGATACCTCTGCATACTCAATCCTCTCCTTTTTGACATTTCTCGTCCCCTGCGAGTCATCCATTACCGTCATCGAAGGCGTCGGACCTCTCGGTTTTTGTCTCATGCACAAGAACGTGTTCTCCGCGTGATGCGAGGAACATTCCGTCTTGTAGTCGGTATATGTACCTATCACTATAAAAATCATTAGCATGATGCAAAGCATATTTTCACCACCATACTAAATATCTCCTAAATCATCTATGTAGAGATTGATCATGAGCAAGAGATGGTTCTTAAGTGAGGAAAAGCCATAAGCGCGGGCCTCATTGATCTTATTGAGTATCTGAGACTGATAGACATAGGAATAGAGTGCATAGAGAGAGTATTGACGTGTGTCTATCTCCCGCTTAAGCGCGTTGAAATCGATCTTTTCTATTTCAGAGACTCGATAGCGCGAGGTCGCAGTCCAGCGGAATTTTCTTGAGATACTAGAGGAAAGTCTATCATAGTATTGGAGAGTAGGGAGTAAGGGTATTTCTATGTCGGATATCGAATAGTTGTGATGGTTTTTAGCCAATTGATAAACGTATTCGTCTGAGATAGTGAGCTCGGTGTAGATTTTACTGACATGGTTTTCGGTATGTACAAAATCATGTAGAAGCATGGCGATCATTAATTTTTGCTGTACATCTGAAAGATACGTTGGAAGTTTTCTTCTGATCGTAATTTTTCTCGGGATGTAAAGGGGCTTTCTATTGAGTTTTTTCGCCTCTTTCCAGATTATTTGTCCCATGCCTTCATTAGTGAAGCTTCCGATGTAATCAATGCCGAGCGCGTCATCAAGCCTGTGTTCCGGTACGGTAAATCCAATATCTCCATACCACGCCCTATAGGTCTTAGGTGGACGTCTTTCCCCTTTTGTGAGTTTACCAAAAGCTCTGGGACGACCATAAATGGTAATTACTCCTAATTTGTAGAAAAACCGCCTTCTTCTTGTGACTACGGGCGTTTTGGTAATTCCCATTAATTTAAACCAATTTTTTGTCATTTATAATCATCTTGGTAGATTTTACCCCCGTTATCGTTATCCTAAAGGGCATTTTAACTGTATAAAAAACATTGCGGATTTTTGCAACCGTTTTTTGTAAGAAAAAAGGGAAGAGAATGCATTTTATGGGATGTTCTATCATCTTTTTACTCCTCTTCCATCACTTTTAGTCCTTGTGTCAGTACGGGTGTGGATATACTTTCCGTCCAGCCATCGATGTCATCAAGTTCTAGTGGAGTTACTGTTTCCTCTTCGAGGACTTTTAACGTTTCGTTCTCAGATTTAAACTTCCTCTCGATTACTATTTGCTGTGGTTCAACACCGAGAATTTTGACTTGACCATAGCCAGCAGTTCTACCGCCACCATAATATTCTATATATAGCAGTGACTCCAAGAGAAATTTGATCTCATCATCAGTCAATTTGGTTACATCAATGGAGAAAGTAAAGTACCCCGAGAAATAGGACTCTCGAAAATCTTGGATAGGAATTCGATCATAGGAAAGGGCGATCCTGTTTTCGCTGGCGATATGAACTTTTTGGACGCTAACTTCGGTGATGTGTTCTTTATGGCTGATAGAGGTAATGGGATCAGCGGAAACAATAATGCGAGATTCTTCCCTAAACGTACCGAATATACGCCTCAAAACACATGGAGGACCACAGGCACCAAGCGGATGAAAGCCTTGTGGAATAAGTTTCGTTCCATCTTTGAGTTCCGTTTTCTCAGAGCTGTGACAGACTTCGATATCACGATCATGTGCTAAGCCCATACAGGCATATCTCAGCATCCCACGCAAGCCTTTGAGATAATAGAGTTTGGTATTAAAGGTTTTAGATCCATTTGTATAGGAGATTTCTCCTAACAGCAGCATGGTTGAATTTTTCTGTACAATGGTATTAATGGGCTTTGCAATAGGCGTGAAGGCACGAACTACGATCCGTTTTTTAGTTTTTTTCATTAAAACAACCTCAATTCTACCCATAGCTATATCCAAGCTATAACTCTAATTTTGTCGTCAGTATAATTATATGGTTAAACATATTTATATATTTTATGTCTATATGGTATGGTAAAAAAACCTTTTATAAGGCAAATATCACTATACGTATGCTGATGAAAATGGGCAAACTGACGATAACACTTGATGATGCTCTAGAGAAAAGATTTAGAGACGCCATTGGAAGAATCAAAGGCTATCATCGAGGAAGTCTCTCTGATGCGCTAACCGAAGCTATCAACGATTGGATCGCAAAAAATGAGTCTAATAAGAAGGATACTATGTAATATAAGACTTTCCAAGAAGATTAAACGTAGTTGTTTTGCTGGATCAAGGATCTCACGCTATTTTACATCAAAGAAAATTCAGATCATTCGCTGGTGCGGATACTGACTGTCCATAGTGAGCAATTCACTAGGGTTTAAGTTTTTAGAGATTTTTCTCAATAGAAATTAAGAAGGAAAAATGAAATAGGAAGAATGAAAACGACAAAAACCTTAATTTCTGACAAATATCTTGGATTTTTCCAAAAAGTTAATAAAAAAGTCCCATTTAGATGAATATAAAAATATATGGTGGAGGAGGATGACATGAGTTTAAACGAACTTCTTGCGTATAAAAACAAAAACGAACTCAGAAATATCGCATTAGCTATCCTTTTTATAGTTTTCTGAGGAAACTATCATTTTCTCTTTTTCTTCTTAAATTCCTTAATGATTTCGATGTATTCTTTTACAGGAATGACATTTGGCTTCCGACGAAACCCTGCAGGTATGGTCGCATCACAACGAGAACAGAGGTTTGAACTTTTCTGCCAATCCTTGAATTCATCAGCATGCGCTGGATATCGACAATGAGGACAAAGAACAACGCCACGCTCCTTATCTTCGGATTTAAAATCTTGAAAGCAAAATATGCATTTGAAATCTTCCAATGACAGTATTCCTGCTTTCGGTTTGAGTTTTTCGAATTGTGCACTCATTTTAGATTTTACTTTCCGTTTAGTTTTCTTCCTAGTTGGAGTTGTAACTGCTGTCGTAGTTTTAGTGGTAGTTGATCTTTTCTTCTTGGTGGTTGGTGACGTACCACGGGTTCTTGTAGTTGTTGAGGCGGTAGTTGTGATGGTAGTTGAACTTCTGCCCCCAGGAGTTGTTGACGAACCGCCTATCGTGCTACCGGTACTACTACTCCCAGGTATTTCTCTGCGAATAACTGTAGAAATGTCAGGGATTGCAGGTCTTCCACCGAATATTCCAAATACGACCAATAAAAGCAATGAGATAATACCCAGAAGCCAAAACACTAAACCAGAGAAGAATGTCAGCGCGAAATAAAATCCGAGGATTGTAGTTAAAAAACTAAGAAGAATGCCAAATTTGCGGGCACTAAATGATTTCTTTCCTATATAGACCACAGCATATCTTTGGAGACAAGAATAAAGTAGGAAAAAGCCGTACATAAGGTAAGGAACTGCAAAAATGAGTGTCCACGGACTCAATTGAACTGTTGACGTCTCCAGAAGGTTTCCTCTGAGTAAACCTGTAGAACGTCCCCACAAACTATAGAATATTCCTATAAACAGAGGACCAAAAACAAAGAAAGAAGTATTATGCGGTGAGCGAAATTCACGAGCATATTTTGCCCTAATTACGAATGCTAAGGTAAAACATATCCAACATCCAACAGCTAGCCAAGAAACGAACACATCTGTTGAGTTTTCAATTCCCATGCCATGTATAACTGCAGTAATTAGGCTCGCCAGTAATATGATGGCATACCATCGCTTTTGTACCAATATTCCTTTACCACCATTCTTCTAATGAATTATTTCTTAATTAATCTTCATCATATTCAAGATAGAGTGCTTTTCCCTCTGATATCGGGTTTATAAACTCCAAAAGTTCCGGTAGTAAACGCATATCCAACTGGCCTTTAACATCAAAAGGCACCTCAAACCACGAACGTAATTTTAAATCCGCCTTGAAGATCTTGAAGCCTAATGATTTGCCATCAATTAAGTAAGGGTCAATTACGAGAGCAAGCGATTTAGGCCATAGTTTCTGGTATCTGATCTGGGTATCGAAATCATCCGTGCTCATAAAAAGTCCATAAGATGGGTGAGAATGGTACCAACCGCAAATGAATAAGTTGTTCTTTTTAATATCGTTGAAAGCCCTCACGTAATTTTTATAATCCTTGATTTCAGCAGAAACGGCTGATCCATGTCCCATCGGATAAGCGTCTTCTATTTGAACTATAAGACCGTTATCATCTAATTTTCCTGCTAGAAGTCCAATAACTTCTACCCATTGATTCTTTGGAATTCTGGAATTGGCATATTTGAATGAATGGCTTGCAATTTTGAGAATCGTCGTGACCGAAATGGTTATTGTTTCCTTATCTCTTACAGGTTCAGTAGTGACAAGTTCTTGAGTTGATATTTCTTCAGTCTCTAATTCATCATCAGGTCGGACAGTAATCTCTTCTCGGAGTTCCTCGGACATCAATAGTTCACTGCGGATTTCTTCAAGAAGTTGTTTTTTTAATTCTTCTTTGATTTTCTTTTTCAAGTCTTCTAAATCCAAAGCGTCTTTTGGTCCGTCACTATTCATTTAAATCGCCTCTACCATTTTTTGTTGGCAAATTTTTTGGTCAAATGTTTTACTTTTTTATTAAAGTTCTTTGGGTCATTTAGAAGCTCAAGTGCAGCCTTCTTGTTAAAAACGTCTGTTGGATTAACATAATACCCCTTTGTATTCAACATTGCACGAATTGCTTGTATAACAGTTACAATGGTTTTTGATGGACTCCACCCGCCTTTTTTCCCAACATAATTCGGATCTATAAGACCAAGACAGATATTTCGCTGTCCTGGATATTCGTGAGGTTTAGGCCAAAAATTCGGATGCCAAATACCGGTATGCATGCGCATAAATGGAGGGTGACGTGGATAATCCGGAGGGAATCTAATTTCAAGTTTGAATAACCCACCTTGATATGGGGTTCCCTTGGGACCAACTAGCGTGATAGCAAGGTGATCTATGCTTTTTTGACCTGGAAACGGTTTTAGCTGTGCTATTACACCTTCTTTCAGCATTTTTTTAAGTGCTGCATTATCTTGCGAAATTCGACTACTTCTAACACTCATTTTTTTCACCATTTATAGTAATCATATCTGTTTTTCTACGCTGTCAAAACATCAAATAGAGACTTTTTACAACCATTTGCAATTTAACTGATATGTAACGTTATGAAAATTTCCCCATTTTTAAATCCCGCAGCAGTAACGAGTTCAAGATCTCTTAATTCGTTTTGATAAGGCGTACCATCTTG
Source organism: Candidatus Borrarchaeota archaeon (assembly GCA_016840645.1). Next base: position 10,009 of record JAEORY010000059.1, read on the forward strand.
ATCTACTTCTAATACATTGTCAAAATCCATTATTGTCAAAATAGGCTCCATTTCAGGGTCTATTACAAACCCCTTTTTAATAAGTGAACTAATTATTTCGCTGCAAGGGTCAGCACGGCTCATTGTGATATCAATTCTTCGAACATTATCACCGCACTGTCTGCATTGGGGATTTCGATTCTTTCCTATTGAATATAACTTCATAGTCATTGCATTGAATATTTTGTATGATTTAACCGGTTCACCAAGACTTTTATTTCCTTTTATTGTGTGTAAGATTTTAACAACTTCATGAGACTGGAGGGCACTAATTACAGCGTTTATAGTTATAATGCCAGGATCATGTATATCGATAAGTTGAACGATCTCGGCTTGTGAAAACAAAGGCAGGAAATTATGGTGTTCTGCGAGTTCATTCGCTTCTTTCTGAATAAAACTGATGTGTTCAATGTTTTTAGGATCTGCTTCATCAAGCTCGAACTGTTCCATAAGGGATAGATATGCCTTAAAAACGCAATGGACTCTTTTTCGTGGAACTCCAACGACCGTACACGCTGCCATGTCATCCATTTCAGCCTCAGGCATTGGGTAGCACTCAAAACATGCGTTTTCGTTGGGAAAAATCGTGTAAACATGACCATGAACTCCCACAACCCCTCCATCAACGAGCGGTTTCTTGAAGCGCACACACTGCGCATTCAGGTTAAACCGGGCATTCATTGAGTCCAGTCCACCGACAACAACATCCGCTGCGGCATAGATTGAGGGATCAAGTCTTTCAAGTGAGGTGTGGTAACCCTTGATCTTGATGTTCCGATTGATCTCGGTTAATTTTTTAGCGGCGACTGTAGCTTTAGGTTCCCCCATTTTGGCACCAACAAAGAGGATCTGCCTATTTAAATTTGAATGTTCGATTACATCCAAGTCAATGAGGTCTAGATGCCCGATACCCAGCATGGCGAGATTTTTGGCGATCTCACAACCGAGACCGCCTACCCCGGCAATCAGAACTCGTGAATTCTTGATAATTTTCTGATCCCAACCATCGAGCCTGAATTGCCGATCGTATAATTCTCGTTCTTCTGAAGTTAATTCTTCACTAAAGAAATCTGAATGTTCCAATTTTTTCACCAGTCTCTATTTCGATTGAAAAGTACGAATTATGCGTACTTTCTTGAGAAGATATAAAAAAATGTTTAAAAGAAAGTGCTCTGTAGTTTTTTGAAAAATGAGGATTGAATTAAATTCAACCTGCTGTGCTTGCTGGAATTAAGAGGACGGTATCTCCGTCATTTACTTTATATTCCACCATTGGGCTATTCTCATCCATCGTAACGCCGTCATGCGATAAATGAAAGTCTGTTGGGGTCAATCCAAACATGTTAGAAACCGTTTCTTTAACGTCTCCCACTCGATACCCAGTATCCACAAGCAGCTTCTGCTTCTTCTCACCGGGACCAATTGTTGACATGAAGTAGACGTTGACCTTCTCCCCTTCAACCATGGGGGCTGATGGCGTTTTTGAGCTGATATCTTCGGGCTTTTTCTCTTCTGGTTCAAGCTCTTCATCAAATTCTTCAGACATTTTATACCACCTTATTTTGTAACACAGCCCAAGAAGAAAATGGCACCTAGATACTTAAATATTTTTAAATTCCTAAAATTTAGCATTTGAAAATTCACAACTACTTGACGTTCCCTCTTACAGGTATGAAGCAAGAAAGCACCATAGCTTTAGCGTGAGGTAGTTCACAACTCAATACTCTAGAACTCTTGAAAATGATTTCAATTTCACAAAACACATAGAACGATATTAAATCAATCGTTATATTAACAAGTCTAGGTTATGATAAAGAGAGCGTGACCCCATTGACTGATGATACTCCTCCCAAAACCCAAATCAGCGAGAAAGTACCAGATAAAAAGGTACTTGAGGAACTTAAGAAAGAAAGGGAAAAACTGGAAGAAGAGCGTAAAAAGTTAGAAAGGGAACGAAATGAATTGGAAAAAAGTATCAAGAAGGTTGAAGGTTACCACGTAACTATCGAAGATCTTGAAAAAAAGAGAAAAGATCGTGAGAATGAACTTAAAGATCTTTTAAAAGAAAGGGATCGATTAAGAAGCGAGTTGGACACGCTTAAGAAAGGGGTTTTACTAGAGAAAAAGCGGATTTCCGATGAAAAAAGACACATTGATATAGAGAAAGAGAAGATTCACAAACAAAATGAAGACCTTGCCAAAGAACTTAGAAAGCAAAATGAAGAACTTGCCAAGGAAATCAGCGCGAAGAATACCGAATTACACAATATTGAAACAAGAAATCGGAAAGAGGAGGATCGTATACGCGAGTTTAGAAAAGAAATCTCACGTTTGGAAAATAGTAGTAATTCTTTACAAAACAAAATTAACAACTTAGAAAACGAAAAAAATCGGCTAGAAGCAGAAAAAAAACGATTAGAACAAGATAGGAAGAATTTAAGAGACGAAGTAGACAAGATTAATAAAGAGATTGAACTAGAGAAGAAACAGATTTCTGAAGAAAAAAAACAAATTGACAAAGATAAAGAGACACTTCAGAAGAGAGATAAAGAGTTAGATAAAAAAACGCGAGATCTAGATCGGAATGAAAAAGCATTATGGCGTAAGAAAAAAGAAATTGATGATGACATACGAGATCTAGAACTGCATCGAAGAAAAGAGGACGATCGACTTCGTGAATTGAATAAAAAGACTTCAAATTTGGAAAACAATAGGCAGTTATTGCAACGCAAAGTTAATGACTTAAAAGATGAAATAAATAAACTAAATAATGAGAAAAATCGATTAGAACAGGACAGAAAGCACCTATTAGAAGACTTTAAACGGCAAGAAGTGGAAGTTCAAAAAGAAAGACGCGAAATAGAACATGAAAAGAGAAAGATTAGAGAAGATAAAAATAGTATCAAAAATGAAAGGGAAAAATTGAAACGAGAAAAAGAAAGTTTGGAAAGAGAGCGAAAGAGACTGGAAGAAGAAATTAGAAAACTGAAGAGTTTACCAAAAGAAAAAATAAAGACTAAAACTCCTAAAGGATATTAACACCGAAGAAATCGTTTGTCATTTTGCTTTTTTTCACCAATTGGCAAGAAACAAGTTTTTCTTTTTATAGTTATATTTGTGGCAGTTATTTGACGAAACACGAGTTGGTTTAACCCGCTCTGCTTGACGGGATTAAAAGGATAGTATCTCCATCCTTTATATTGAACTCTTCCAAAATACTGTTTTCATCCAAAGTAATTCCGTTATAAGATAAATGAACCTCCGTTGGGTTCAATCCAAATAAATTAGACACCGTCTCCTTGATATTATTCACCATTTGATCGGTATCAATGAGTAATTTTTGCTTCTTTTCGCCAGGTCC
>JAEORY010000686.1 GCA_016840645.1 Candidatus Borrarchaeota archaeon
AGGATATCCCTCCACCCCAGTCGGGGAATTGCGGGTGCGGGTTACAGCACCATACCAAACATACATCTCACCGAAAAACTATATAAAGTCAGCGGCTTTCATCCCCCACCTTTCGGAAGGGGACTTCCCGCCGGGTAAGTTAAACAAGATGCTCCATTCTGTAAATCGGTCCGTATTGATAAGAGATGAGCTGTGATATATTGAGTGAAGTATTAGAAATTAAGGACAAAGACAAAATGGATCTGGATAAGAGCAAGTTTAAAGGGGTATGTTGTATTGAATGCGGTTCAACTGACATCATTTATGATGCAACTCGCGGTGAAACTATTTGTAATAATTGCGGCCTAGTTATTAAGGAACATATGGTTGATATGGGACCCGAGTGGAGAAGTTATACGTCTGAAGAGCGAAAAAAAAGAAGTCGTGTGGGAAGTCCCATTAATTATGCTATTCATGATAAAGGCTTATCTACAATAATTGGTCGTGAAAATAGAGACGTTTACGGCAAAAAACTCGCGCCTAGACGTCGGGCAGAAATTTATAGAATGCGAAAGTGGCAACGACGAACACGAATCCATAGTTCACGTGAACGGAATCTTATCCGAGCTTTAAGCGAATTAGATCGTTTAGCGAGTCAAATGGGTATTCCACGATCTATAAAAGAAGAAGCGGCAATGATGTATCGCAAGGCGTTAGAATGTGGAATTAGTAGAAGTACTTCAATCGAAGAACTAGTTGCTGCCACGCTATATGCTGTCTGTCGAATCAGAAAAATACCTAGGACCTTAGATGAAGTTGCAGAAGAATCACACATCAGGAAAATTAAACTTGGAAAAGCATATCGACTTCTTGTCAGAAAGATCGACGTATCAATCCCAATTAGTTCTCCAATTGATTTTATTCCGCGATTTGCTAACGAATTGGAACTCTCAGGCAAGGTTTCAAGTAGAGCCATAGAACTCCTCGAAGACGCAAAAGAGGAAGGCATTACAGCTGGAAAAGATCCAACAGGAATGGCTGCTGCTGCGCTTTATGTAGCCGGAATGTTGGAAAATGAACGAAGAACACAACGTGAAATCGCTCGGGTTGCCCGAGTCACCGAGGTAACAGTTCGAAATCGATACAAAGAAATAGTAAGAGAACTTAAGATTTCAGCTACCCCATAAGTGCCCCCATTAGGTACTAATCTTTTTTAATTTAATTTTTTTAACCTTTTTTGAGCAGTTCAACATTCAAAGCCCACTTTTTTTGAAATCAGTCTATCTATTCTAAATTATTGGATTATCTTTAAATATGTTGTAATCTAATATGGGGTCTAAGAGATGCGGTTTACGGGATTTTTGATATAATGAAGTATGCATATGAAAATCTACTTTTACTGATATTTTGTACTTCAAGATTTTTGCTGTTCTACTCCGTAAACTAATCTATACCCTTGATAGATTCAAGGCGAGGCGATTTAAAACAATGGAAAATTAGTAAATAATAAAAAACGAAGACTAGATTGCCATACAAGCATTTGTAAAGAGTGTGGCTCAACCGATATCATATGTGACACAACTCGTGGTGAGATCACCTGCAATAAATGTGGCTTAGTTATTGAAGAACATATAATTGATATGGGACCAGAGTGGCGGAGCTATACGGCTGAAGACCGAAAGAAAAAATGCCGTGTGGGAAGTCCCGTTAATTATGCTATTCATGACAAAGGTCTATCTACTATGATTTGTGGTAGAAACCGAGATGCTAGCGGTCGAAAATTCTCACCTAGACGACGTATAGAAGCTTATAAACTGAGAAAGTGGCAAAAACGGACAAGAATTTGTAATATTAGAGAAAGAAACCTTGTTCATGCATTAAGTGAGTTAAATCGTTTAGCAAACCAGTTAAGTATTCCGCGATCTACAAAAGAAGAGGCAGCAATTATTTATCGCAAGGCAGGGGATAATGGGCTGAGTAGAGGCATAACTATGGAAGTATTAGTTGCAGCCGCACTGTATACTGCCTGTCGAGCCCGAAAAATTCCACGTACTTTAGATGAAATCGCAGAAAAATCACACACTAGCAAAAAACACATTGGATCATGGTTTCGACGACTTATCAGAAAGCTGAAGATCTCAATTCCTATAAGTAAACCTATGGACTTTATCTCGCGATTTTCAAATGAATTAAAGCTTTCAGGAAAAGTTTCAAGTAGAGCTATAGAACTCCTTGAAGACGCAAAAGAAGAGGGTATTACCTACGGGAAAGTTCCAACTGGACTAGCCGCAACTGCACTTTATATTGCAGGAATCCTTGAAGATGAACGGAGAACAAAACGAGAAATCTCAAGAGTCGGACAAGTATCAGAAGTTACTGTTCGAAACAGATACAAGGAGTTCGTAGAAAATCTTGAGATAGACGTTACGGTATGAGTTATTTACTAAACTCTACTTTTTTTTATTTTTTGTTTTGATCATTAACTAATAGTTTATGGAAGTTCTCATCATATAAAATTGTAAAAATCATGAATTTTCTGGGTCATTTGGTGAATTTTAACTTACCCGGCGGGAAGTCCCCTTCCGAAAGGTGGGGGATGAAAGCCGCTGACTTTATATAGTTTTTCGGTGAGATGTATGTTTGGTATGGTGCTGTAACCCGCACCCGCAATTCCCCGACTGGGGTGGAGGGATATCCT
>JAEORY010000687.1 GCA_016840645.1 Candidatus Borrarchaeota archaeon
TCAATAACCTGTTTAATTTTATCTTTAACTAAAGGATAAATCTCATCCCCAGGACGCTCGGAATTAATCCGATCAATCTCTTCCTTAGTTGGTAACGTCATTACTTTTGTCCTTTGTTTTTTTTCTCATTGCATCGCCAATGCCGTTAGCTGTTATGCCACGAGAGCGCACATCAGAAACAGTAGCACTAAACGCTGCATACGTTCCAATCGTAGCATCACTTGTATAATTGAACGTATTACCTGCACACACTCCCATCGCTTCTGCTTGAAACGCATCTTGATCGGCTCCAAGAAAAACAAACTCCCAATTGTATTTTTCAGTTTGATGTTTGATCTTCTCTTTGATCTGCGTAAGCTTAAATTCCTTACTGGCATTCTCATGGCCATCTGTAATAATAACAAATAGCACCAGCGACGGTCTTTGATCCTCTGCTGTGTTAGCTAAACGATCTCCTACAATATTGATAGTCTTACCGACAGCATCCAAAAGCGCTGTCATACCTCTCGGTACAAAAGTCTCTGAAGTTAATTTAGGGACATCTTGAATAGGCAGCCCTCCATAAACAACCAAATACTGATCGTCAAACTGTACCAAAGTAAGTTTAGCCTCTCCGGTAGTCTTTTTTTGTTCTTCTACAAAAGCGTTGAATCCCCCGATGGTATCTTTGCGAACCATCTCCATAGAACCAGACCTATCTAAAACTACAATAATTTCAGTGAAATTAGGTTTCGTCATTATCATATTCCTCGTATTCTATATTATCGCATACGTCTTCATCTTCATCTTCATCTTCATCTTCGTATTCATCGTCGTCTTCATCTTCGTAATAACCGACGATATCACAGATGCCTTCAATAAATTCATAGGCATTTTCTATGACTCTGTCGGTTTGATACACTGACTCCGAACAATGAATTCTTTGATCTTCAATAAACTTTTTACAATGTTCCCATAACTCGGTTGTTGCTTCCATCTTAAACCTCCTCTGGTGCTACACGAACAGATGATCCAAATTTAAACAATCCCAAATATTCTTTAATAATTGTAGAACTCTCTTTTACATTCCAATTGGAAGAAATCAAATGCTTCTGAGTTGATTCTCCCAAATCGATTAAATGCTGAAGTTTATCCATACCATTTTGTACAGGCTGGAGTGCTACAGATACAACGATCTTCCGTACCCCATCTTTCAATTCATTTAATTCATCGAAATAAGCAAGTGTTATAACCTTAGTTGCCGCTGCGTGCAATTCTTTATACCGAGACTGAATTATATATAAATCAGAATTGATCTCATGTATCCGATCTAACAGATGTTGTAGGATACTTAATAATTTTAATTGGGTTTGATAATCCTCCGCAGACGTTACCCTAGAAACTAATACACCTTTATCCGTAGTTTTTAATCCCCGAAGCTTTTTAATTTCATCTTCATATTCGGGTATATTGTAATATGCCTCTTTTAATTTAGAATATAAGCGGACAAGATTTGGATCAGAAGCCACCCTTACTGCTAGATTTTCTTTTGTCATTTAATGTCCTTAAGGTTGTACGTAATTGTGTCTATCTCAATAGTCCGTGTATTATTTAATTTGTACGGAACTTGTTCCAAAGTCATCTTAGAATGTGCATAAAAAATAGCACCTGTCGAGAGAAATTTTTCAAGGTTCTTTGGTGGTACGATTTTTTCTCGTCGCTTATGTACAGTCCTATCATAAACGAATAGTCGAAAGCCTTTTACATAATGATTTAATAGTACATTACTTAACGGTGTTTCACCTACAAGGACGGGTTGATGCGTAGTATGGAGAATTAACACTCCACTGGGAGTTGTTTTATGACGCAGTATGAGAGCTAACATAGTACACTGATCCTTAAGTTTTAAAGTTATCTAGTCCAGATAGTACTAACATTATTATCGTAATGTTGTTGTCTCAGAACAGCCAGGAAAGAGCTTTTATCCACCCATTCATGCAAAGAAAGATACCTATCACGATAATGATATTTCATACGAACAGATTGTCCATTCTCAGTTCCAAAACTCCAGAATAAACAATAGGGCGCAGGTTTTAAAATGAGACGTTCAGGGAGTCCTTCGGTAAATAGAATCCGATATAACATCTCTTGACGGATTGGCCCATAATAGATGTGGAGAATAACCCCAAATCCTAAATCGATCTCCATCGGTTCTAAGTCGGGATGAAACTCCACGGCATTAGCAGTAGGTTGAAGCCATGCGTAGTAGCTATGCGGTTCCTTAGATGGACACCAAGCATACACATCCCGCATTACTGCTGGATCAGTAAGTAAAGGTTGTTTGTGGTCAAATTTCAAAGTTAAACCCTAATACCCTTTTGCAATAAGATCCTCTTCCATTTTTCTTCCGTGGTGTGTCCGTCCCAATTAGGTTCAATCTCTGGAAGATTACCAACATCGAAATCGTCTGGGATATGAAAACAGCAAGAACCTTTCTCTAAGGATAACACCCTACGCCATCCCGGCCAATCATTATCCAAATCATTGTACCAACCATCAGCATATTTCAATGCTAACAAATTTCGCTCTGCGTAGGCAAGATCTCTCTCTTCTTCGGCAGTTAGACCACTATTCCATACTGGTATCTTCATAGCTCTACACCTGCCGCTGTTGATCTCTGACACGAGAAATCCAAT
>JAEORY010000688.1 GCA_016840645.1 Candidatus Borrarchaeota archaeon
TTGAATATTATAATAAGTTATTTTCCATTTAGACCTGAAAATTTATGTAAAATGTGAACATAAAGCGAAAGACTGCTAATATATAGAGAGTGTATCGCAATGACTGAGTTTTCTGATGAGTATATTGAAAAAACATCAAGATCAAAAGAGTTATTCGAAAGAGCAAAGAAGGTAATGCCAGGAGGCGTATGCCACAATATAAGATATTTTCCACCATATCCCCTCTATATCGATGGACAGAAAGGTGCAAAGGCATCCAAGATTTTTGATGTTGATGGTAATGAATACATTGATTTTTGGATGGGTCATTATGCACTTATTTTTGGACACGCCCCTGAAACCATCAATACATTGAAAGAACAGCTTGAATATGGGACCCATTGGGGTATTGTGAATGACCTTCAGGTAGAGTTTGCAGAACTGGTTCATAATATTGTTCCATGCGCCGAACTGATTCGATTTGGTGTATCGGGAACTGAAGCGACAATGTATGCGGTGAGGTTGGCACGAGCATTTACTAACAGAAAAACAATTATGAAAGTAGATGGAGGCTGGCATGGTGGAAATACGGACCTTTCAGTAGCCATCCATTCCCCATATAATCTGCCAGAATCGGCAGGCCTACTTCCAGAAGCAACAAAGTACACAAAATCTTTACCTTTCAATGATATTGAATTTGCCTCACAAATTCTTAGAGAAAACAAAGAAGATCTTGCAGCAGTAATTATTGAGCCAGTTGTTGGAGCAGGAGGTGCTATTCCTGCTGAAAAAGAATATCTGAAAGTTTTAAGGGAGTTAACAGAAGAATTTGGTGGAATTTTGATTTTCGATGAGGTGATTACTGGTTTTCGGCTGGCTTTAGGCGGTGCACAAGAATTTTACGATATTACACCTGATTTGGCAACGCTAGGAAAAATACTCGGTGGCGGCATGCCCATTGGGGCCGTTGTTGGTAGAGAAGATATTCTAGATCTAGCAAGTCCGCTAAAAGAACGAAAAAAGTGGGAATCTGTACTGATGGGAGGCGGAACCTTCTCGATAAATCCATTGACTATGCGGACGGGCATTGCTACGTTATCCCTATTACAAAGAGATGAAACCAAGATTTATCCAAAAATCAATGCGATGGGGTTAAAGGCTAGACAAGGCCTTGAAAAGGCGTTAATTGAGCAGAATGTAAAATGCACAGGGGTAGGGTCATTTTTTCAGGTTCACTTCCCATTTCAAGAGGCAGTAACTCTAGAAAGTCCAAAAGATATAGAGACACTTACTGACACCAAGAAAAGGGATCACGAATTTAAGCTAAGATTACTAAATAAAGGATTCTTTGTGATGCATGGCGGCGGTGCTGTTTCCACGGCACATAAAGAATCAGAAATTAACCAATTGATTGAGGCTGCGAGTGTCATTGGATCTGAAATGGAATAGATGCGTGGTTACGCAAGGAGGCAACTATTTGGCGAAATCAGGCGTTTCGTACACGCTGTTATAACGACCAAAGTTTTCGCCAGCATGACATGAATATCAATCAATCGGAAAATCTACAGTTTCTTCTACTACGTAATTTTTTAACGATGATGAAGGTTTCTGGCGGCAATAACTTCAGTTCCACTTTTAATGAGTGCTTTAGCAGTATTATTTACAGCTGTATGACGGTCAAGATAGTTTTGCATTAGATAGTCCCAAATACCTTCTTCGGTTATCTGTTCTTTGGTTTTAAAGTAATCAAGGATATCAGAAGGATAGTCTCTTGTTTTCTCTATTTCAACAGGCCCTCCTTCATGTTTAGCACTGATATTTTTTACTTTTTTAGCTAATTCTACTAATTCTGCGGTTCTATCATAAGGCTGTCTAACTATAGATTTCCAAGTTTCAATGATATGATGTTCTAATCTGACGACATCTTCAAAACCAAATTCTTTTCTTATATATGCACTTAACTCTATAGTCGTATTATCAACCGCGTTAGATAAGTTAAAACCAATCAATGGCGAAGTGCCATCTTCTCGAGCAAATAGTTTTGCAGTCATTAGAGTCCATATCACAGAGTAAGGATTGTCGTTTCCCATATAAACAGAGATTTTGAATTCATTATTAATACCAAGTTTGTGAAGGAGGTAGCCTAATAGTACAGTCCCTGGATTAATGTTTAATACTTGTTTTATACCATAATTCGTATAGTAGTAGAGGAATTCATCAACCCACTTTAACGCAAAATCGTTTGGTTGTCCGACTCCTCCAAAATAACCCGTTATTGTTTCAGGTCCACCTAAATGAACATTCACTGGAAGACCATCAGGTCCTGGAGCTGTACCTTTTGTGTCTAAGGTTTCTACGATAGAACATCCCATAATATCTACAGCGGCTGTCATAGCTAAAAGATCTCCATCTTCCTCTTGCTCCTTCATTTTTCTTACTCTGATAAAACGTCCTGGCATTAGTTCTTGTTTTTCTATCATCTCTTTTGAGCCCTGAATTAGAAAGGGGAAATATTGACATGCTGAGAGTTCTAAAGTTACTGCAAAAGTTTTATCAGAAGTGATCGTGTCATAATCATCTCCTAACACTTTGCGTTTGTAATCTTCATAACTTATGAACGCGTTAGTATCCCGTCGTTCCATTAACCAGTTTAAATCATTGACATATTCTGGTTTTTTCGTTTCCAGTT
>JAEORY010000689.1 GCA_016840645.1 Candidatus Borrarchaeota archaeon
TCTTTTTTGGACTGTTTTTAAAATATTTTGAGGGGTTATAGGGTTTTATTTCTTCAATATTATAATGGCTTTTACCCCCAAGTATCTGATCAATTATTTGTTGATATTTTAAATGCGACTATTGAATTAGATATTGCTTATCTCGATATAGACTGGGGTAATATTGGGATATCAGTTGTTGATAAAAGATTTTTAATTGTTGATGCGTCTATGAGAAGCGGATTCGAAGCGTAGGAGTAAAAGTGTTAAAAGAAATAGGAGATGTTATGCGTGAAGCATACGCCAGAAATTGGATAACGATTAGAGACGGAAATTGTGCTTACAAAAATTCTAGTAAAAATACAATATTTATGACACCTTCAGGAATTAGAAAAAATATTATCTTTCCTGAAAATTTAGTAAGAGTTACTCATGAGAGCAACGGTGTTACTTTTCACACTCAGCAAAATACTTCGCCTACAGGAGAGTGGGAGATGCATTACAGAATATTAGAAAGTGAAGATAGGGACTTTGCAACACTTCATTTGCATCCTCCTCATATTGTTGCTGCTATGCATGCAGGTTGGGAGCTTATGGATCTTGTATCTCCCTTTCCAGAAGTTTATAGATATACAAAAGTTGGAAAAAATGTTGATAGTCACCCAGCTCTTTCAAGAGCGTTAGCATTTGATACATTTGAAAACATTTCAAAAGAAGGAAAGATACACTTTGATTTGGTCGGTCAAAAATCGCACGGTGTATGTGCAATTGGCAAAGATCCGTGGCTGGCTTTTGAGCATGTAGAAAGAGTAGAGCATATATGCAAAATTGTTCTTTTGAGCGGAATCAGGCCGCCTATTGTTCCAAGTAAAAAAAGATTTAGTTTCCTCACTTAAAAGAGCCTATTTATAGAGAAGACTTTTAAGGAGGGCACTACCATGGCTTCAATTACAAAAGATGATTTATGGAAAGTATTTTCACTCTTAATGTCTGTGCTTGTTTTACCACTTGCCGGCTGGGTTTGGAATACTAATATTAAAGTTGCAGAACTTCAAAATGATTTAGGTGACGCCGAAGCTATTATTGAAAAGCTAGAATCAGAACAAACAGGTTCAGAAAACAATTCTAGACAAATAATTGGCATCGAAAAAGATATCGAATATATGAAGGGAACTTTGAGCAGAATCGAGTCAATTGTTACTAGTGGGAGATACTAATGCTTACTAGATTAATTTTTTATTCTCTGCTAGCTACTAACTCTAATACTCTTAAACAGGACTTGTTTTATAGTGAAGACGGAACATTCGAAACTACATGTGAGACTTATGCCCCCGAACAAGAAGAAGTTTTAGAGTCTGTAGAAGATAAAACTGGAGACATGGCCAGAGATATGGCGGCACTTGAATTATTTTTGACGGATCAAAAAAGTCATAAGGAATTTTGCTCTGATCTTCGCTGGGTGCAACCCTCTATTGACGTGTACAAGGAAAAAATAGAATCTCAACTTTCAAATGAGTGTAAAGAAAGAATTCCATCCTCAGAAGAAACACCCGTTGAAGAAGATGAATAAATAAAAATATCTTGCTCTGCTCAGTTATACTTACTTTTAGAGGAGCAATTTAATGAAGCAATTATTCTTTCTATTATTCGTTTGCAGCTTCTTTTTAAGTTGTGGTCAAGACATAGGTGTAACCACTAAAAAAGAAGAAGTTGTTGTTCCAAATAGAGTTGTTGTTGAATATATCATTCAACCTACTAAGCCAGAAACGCTTGATGTATTAGCAATTATCGATACATCGTGCTCAATGAATGATAATTTTGAACAGCTATCAATAGGATTAGAGATATTAAAGACAGACATAATGGATATCACAGATGACTTTAATATCTCTTTTATTAACTCTTCTTTAAGTGGTGACTATTACGTTGGGCCATTTGATCAGAACTCAACTCTAATTGATTTAATTCTAGCACCCTATCTTCTAACAAGAGATAATTACGAGAAACCATTTGAGTCTCTATATAAATTTTCAAGTGAAGAAGAATCAGCAGTTGCATTAAGACCTCACGCTGATAAGATGTTCATCTTTGTATCTGATGAAGAAGAGCAAAGCCCGTTTGAAGTTAACATATTTAAAGAGTGGCTTGATACCTACAATTTAGGTGTCGAGCACGATATCATTACAATTGCTATTACTGAGAATTCTGATTGTAATATTAACGGGCAAGATGTCGGATACAGGTATAATGAGCTTGCAAACTACTACGGAAAAAGCTACATTGATATATGTGGAGACTGGTCAACTGCACTTGTTGACAGTTCATTTTTGGTTAACTTGCAAGACTTTATCAATCTAAAGCATGTGCCTCTAGTAGAAACAATTGTACTAACAAGAAACGATCAAGAAGAAACACAGTGGTACTATTTGACAGAAACTAATACAGTCTATTTTGATTTTGAGCCGCAAGAAGGCGATATTATTGCAGTAGGCTATAATACTTTAGAAACTAATAAAGATTCAGGATAATTATTTCTAAGTTTAGGAGATAAAATGAAAATTACTAGAAGACAGATTAGGGCAATCATTGCTGAGGCTTACCGCGACGATAGAGAAGCCTTTTATGACTCTGGCGAGCATGAAGAACAACAAGATCTTGCTAGAAAAGAAGCAGAATTTCAAATGAT
>JAEORY010000060.1 GCA_016840645.1 Candidatus Borrarchaeota archaeon
AGATGGCCAAAGAGACCCGCTGTTCGTTGATGACTCTATAGGTTTTTTTTTCCTGCTGCTTGCACTTGGAAGCCAGCGTATCGATCCAATGGTCGGACCATAACTCGGCTAAGAGTTTTTGAGCGGCTTGCATCACAATTTCTCGTAGCATATCCAGTTGATGGCGTAAGGTGGTGTCTTGTGGGAGTTTTAGTGGATAAGTTTGCGTCAGCGAGGTCATAAGTGTAGATCTCTCCTGCATTATAGGCGGTGTTGTCGTTCAGAGAGTTAGCGGCATCCTAGTATAGAGAAACTAGCTATAAAAAGACAACTTATTTTAAGTATTAACAAGTGCCCCTTCATCAGACTCCTCCATCCTCGAAATAGTTGTCTACAAAACGATACATTTGTCTATAAAATGCGTCAAATGCTATATACTCCTATAAGTAAGTTAAGTTAATCTATATTCTTACAAGTTGAGAATAGATGATTCATGTTTTTTGTTGGTGATAAAAATTTCAAAAAGCACAGTTATTAGTATGTCATTACCAGCGAAGTTGATAGCGCAAATCGATGACATAACTGAAAGAGAAGGCTATGCAAGTCGTTCCGAAGTAATAAGAAAAGCACTTAGGGTTTTAATTTCGGAAGATGCATGGCTAACAAATCATCAAGATACCATGTTTATCGCAACTATAACAGTATTTTATGAAGATGATGCTTCATCCACTGAGCGATTATCAGCGGTTTTTCATAAGTACACAGATCTTGTAAAAGCCCGCACTCATTCTCATTTACATTCAGAGTATTGTCTCGAAGTACTTGTGTGTCATGGAAAGGCTTCAGAAATCAAGAAGCTAAAAAATGATTTAACAGTGCTTCGAGGAATTCAAGAACTTCGTGTGGTTACTATAAAAGCAGATGCTAAAGAATCGTAGAAGACTCTATTAATTGCGTTGAATACATATTCCATGCATATGGCCTATTCTCTTGTATTTTTATTGATATACGTTGCTTAGCTCTTTAACGGCCTTATAATTTAGCCTCTAACTCGTTAATTCTTTTCAACAAGCTTTCTGTGATTTTTGTTAAGCTAAGGATCGCCAATTTGATAGTGGGATCCTTTATGCCCTTTGTTTCCGCCTTCAATTTCTTGATAATCGATTCAATTTCCACTTCAAGACCCATATTATCCCTCCTATTACTATTCATGCAGTTTTGCTATAAAAAAGAAAGTTGAGTTGCGTGAAAGTGTTATTTCAGGTAACTCGCCTAGTAAAAAGCATTTCCATCTATACGATATTACGCGCTCGCAAAGACGTAACACTTATATTCTTTTTGGAGTATTACGAATACCGTAATCAGTAATATTTTAATGAGTTTTCTCTGTAAAGAGGCAGTAATACCCATATACAACGCCTCTAAATTACAGAGAGACAAGAAAAGAATAAGAGGAGTCAATAATATGCATATTCCTGATGGAATTATTCCTATAGAACAAGCGATTGTCTATTTAGTAATTGCAGTAATTTTTATTGCATATTCGATCTATAGAATAGGAAAAGGTCTCGAAGACAAACACATACCGCTTCTTGGCGTTTTAGCAGCGGGCATTTTTGCAGCTCAGATGTTCAACTTCCCAGTACCTTACGGTTCAAGTGGTCATCTTGTGGGCACAGCTCTAGCTACTGCCTATGTGGGGCCTGCTGGCGCAATAGTGATTATTGCAAGTGTTTTATTAGTGCAGGCATTCTTTGGCGACGGCGGTATTACAGCTTACGGTGCTAATGTGCTTAATATGGGAGTTATTGGAGGTTTAGTAAGCTGGGCGGTCATTGGATTTGTCGTTAAAGTAGTTTTAAAAGACAATAAGAACGCGAAAACCATTGCTGTCGGAATTGCAGGATTTGTAGCTACTGTTGTTGCAGCTTTCGTTGCTTCCCTGGAAATGATAGTTGCAGGATTAGAACCAGCAGCACTTGTAATTGGGTGGATGGTTGGCTTACACGCAATAATTGGAATCGGTGAGGCAGTAATTTCAATGGCAATTGTTGCATACACAACAAAAGTACGCCCTGATCTTCTAGAGATGACACATTTCGAATTGGCACCTGGAGTTATGACATCCGAATGAGGTGAAAATAATGGCTGCAACTACTAAAGAAGGTTTTACAATTCCTAGATACGTGATATTGTCACTGATAGTAGCATTTGTAATCATGGCTGTATTTGCATTTATAGCCTCAGAAAATCCAGATGGTCTTGAGAGAATGTTCGAAGCAGTCGGCGTGGAAGGTGCAGAGGGCGGCTTTTTATCGTTTGGTGAAGGGTTCGCGGCTGATCTTCTAACTATGGCGGTCGGTATGGTTAGTGTGTTCGCAATCATCATTGTGATAATGCTGGCAGTTCGGTATCTAAAAAGAAGCTGAATTTTTTTCTTACTTATATGTAAGTTTCACAATCTTTTTTTTATACTTTTTATATTCACGACACCATAAGTCGTTGGAAGAATTTCTCTCTCAGTGGAGACCTAATTATGAAAGGGCACTACTTTACGTTACCTTTTAGAAAATTTAGTGGGGAAAGTCCTCCACAGTTATCGCCTGCAGCGAAAGTCGTACTCATGATTGCATTTGCCGTCGCAGTCGTTGCAAACACAGATTTTGTCATAATTTTTTTGACTTTCATTTTCGCATTAGTTCTCGCAAAGTCACTACAAGGGCGAATTCTTCATGCCATAGAGCATTCCTGGGTGGCAATTCCCGTGCTGTTTTCCCTCGGAATCTTTAACACGTTTTCAAAAGGGTCTCCTGACGCAATTATCACTACATTTCAACTTTTAGGGTTCACGATAAATGTCTATCAAGAAGGATTGCGATTCTTTGCCCTGATAATGCTCAGAGGGATTTGTGCGGTTTTGATAATCACAACATTTACGTCCTCGATGTGCTTACAAGAATTTATCGACGGACTGAGAGTCATACATCTCCCTGAGACAATGGTGTCAATAATCATGCTCATGTTACGCTACGCGCCTCTTATCTTTGAGGAAGCGGCAACTGTTCGAACCGCCCAGAGTTTAAGAGGACTGGAGCTCGCATCAAGAAAATCGCGTTTCGCAGCAGTTGCGGCGATGTTGGGAATGATTTTCATTCGCTCTTACGACAGAGGACTTGCAGTTTATGAAGCGATGTCCCTTCGTGGACTGAAAAGCAAAAGTCGATTCGGAAGAAAAAAGGGAATTACAGCGCGCGAGTACGCGCTGATTGTGGGTTGTATTCTTCTTTGTATAGCGATTTGGATTATGATAGAGCTATGGCTTCCGATCGAGTTTTTTTGACCTTTCTCGTCCCCGTACCTGTCATCCATTCCCGTCTCAGAAGGCGTCAGACCTCTCAGGTTCAGTCTCATGCACAAGAACGTGTTCTCCGCGTGATGCGAGGAACACTCCGTCTTGTAGTGCGAGTATTTACCAGCAAATACAAACAGACTTTCTCATAGAAGAACCCGTATGCTTCTTGGAACGGAGGCTGAGAGGATGATACCTTAAAAGGCGATACCTGCGTGATTAACTCGCTTTTTGCCCCTACAGAACCAATATTCGCATACACAAAATGCCTCCTATTTATGATTTCCCACACTATAATTGGCAATCGTGTGTTATAAACATTGTTTAGAAAAAATTATTCGTTTAAACTGATTGAATGTTCATACCGAGTAATAAGAATAGAACGTACATAAATGATTGAGGGTTGATCAGATTTTACAAACGGAATTCGCACAATGGATTGCTCGTATTGCAAAAATAAGTGTAATAAAATTTTATCGTATCTGGATCATATAAATATAAATAAAAAGATCCTTAACTCTCTAAAACTCTGGAACTCAAGAAGTTCAGTCATTTTGCTAAAACAAGCAAATCTCGATTAATCGAAATGTCTAGAACCATAATGCATTGAGAGTTACATTATCACATGGATTTGGAGGAGTATTAGTGGATTACTCAGTGGCAGTGGAGTTTAAAAACGTTTCATTTCAATATCAACATGGTTCAAAAGGATTTCTAATGGAAGATATTAGTTTTTCAATTCCTCAAGGAACTAAATTTGCCATCGCAGGTCCAAATGGGGCTGGAAAAACAACGCTTTTGAAAATGATTGTAGGATTAAATACCCCAATTAAAGGAGAGGTACGTGTTTTCGATAAAACTGTCAGCAAAGAAACAATAGATGACATAAGGAGAGAAGTAGGATTTGTATTTCAAAATCCGGATAATCAAGTCTTTGCTACGACTTGTTTTGAAGACGTGGCCTTTGGACCTCGCAACCTAGGGCTTCCAGAAAATGAAGTTGAAGAAATTGTATATGATGCTCTTAGGAAAATGGGAATGGAAGAATGGAAAGACTATTCTCCATTTAACTTAAGTTTCGGTCAAAAGAAGAGGGTCGCAATTGCAGGCGTCTTAGCCATGGATCCAAAAATGTTAATATTCGATGAACCCTTTGCTAATCTAGATTTGCCGACAACAATAGCGCTAATTAAACTCTTAAACGAAATTACACAAGAAAAAGAATTGGCCATATTATTTGCATCTCATGACCATAGATTCCATAAATGGTCAGAAAACTTACTTGTCCTCAACAGAGGCAAAATGATCTTCTGCGGGCCTACAAGTGAGGGGATGCAAAATCAAATGGTGAAAGAGGCTTTAGGAGACCCTTCAGAATTAGATGAAATATTACGGTAGGGTTTTTAGTGCATAAATAGTTAATTTATGGCTGCATGTGTTTAAGAATCATTAAGAATAAATAGTTCTAAAACTCTAGTTTGTTTATGTGGAGGATATAATTGATGGAATCCATTTTTCAAGTCATACGCCAAGACATTAAAACTGCTTTAATAGCTTTCGAAGATGATAATTTTGATGATATGAACATTTTTGCTAATCGTTCGATGGCCAATGCGATTTTTGGCAATCACAAGAAATTAATTCTTCCAGGATTCTTTCTCAAGGATATTGCGATTATTTATCGAGACTTAAAATCTCGAAAAGAGCCAACTGCATTTTCAACGGCTAAAGCTGTTTGTAGTAAATATATTAAATTATTAGAAGAGCATATTGAGGATTTTAGCTTTGATGAAAAGCAACTATGGGAAGAATTTTTCAAATTATTTATAGATCTAAGAGAATTTCGAATGAACAAATATGAATATGAAACCCATTTTGAAGATCTAATCTTTTCACGAGATGCTGTCAAATGGTTAATAGAGTTTCTAGGAAACAACAGGGAGGTTTTGTTAGATTTACATAGCCTCTTATTGAGGGGAATTATAAATGAAATGGATCGAATAATTCGAGTACATTCTGGTGATTTGATAGAAATATACGCGTTATCGCTAATAACGGCGCTTGATAGATTTTATGCTTATTTCCGAATTGCTTATGTTGCAGAAGAGGGTATTGACAAAGAAACGTTGAAAAAGACACTTTTTTCATATATTGAGAAGATCCAAAGTTTATTAACTGGTTCAGAAGTGCAAGTATCAGATGTAATGATTGTTTTATGGGATCTTGTTAAAGATTGGAGAGAATTCTTCATTCGATATATGGAGTCTTTAGCACCCCGTCCAGTTAAGGTTGATAAAGAAATAGAAATATCAGAAGAAACGAAAAAAATATTGACCGAGGGTGTAACTAAAGCTTTAGAAAGGGATATAGAAACCAAAAAATAACAGGAAAAGAAAATGACAACTTCACTATTCACTGAAATTGTTTCTGGACTACATAAGAACGCCCCTGATGCATCTCCAGAAGATTTAACAAATATCCTTATAAAAGTAATTGAGAAAGATATTCTTCCAGCCGCTATAAAGAATATGAAATTGCCAAGACCTCCTTCCCCTTTAGAAATTAAGCGAGAGCAATTATATCTGAAACGAATGCCAAAGAGATTTAGGAATTTATCAACCACCTTAAAGGAAAAACTAATACGCGAATTTGATTATATTAAACATCAATTGAATGGTAGGGAAACAGATAATCCCTCTTTTGTTCCTGATTTTTTTGTTACAGATTTTGACACTCTAAGAATCCCTGTTGATTTAACATTTAAATCTTCTATTCAAGTTACTTCTCCAAAAAAAGATGGACTATCAAGAGAATCTATACTAGAGGAGTTAACTGTAAGTCCATATATTAAATCTGTAAAGGAAAAAGACAAAGAATTTCCAAAATTCATTATTACAGAAGAAATTCAAAATAAAATTGCTTCTGATTTGCTTTTGAGAGAGATTTTTAGAATTATTGAAATTAAAATCAAAGATTTTGTTACTACATTCCCATCTAGGATAGATCTCACTGTAGCTCTTCATAAAGACCTAGAACTTCCTGAATGGGAAAAAACAGTGATTACAATAAGTGCAATAAACTTTGATTTCGATCGAAAAATGATTCTATGGGAAATTCTTGATTCAAAAGTTCGGAGTTCTCTTAAGGAAATGATGGACCATGCAAGCCCCTCTGAAAGACCAAAAATTGAAGACTTCAACAGAAATCTATTCACCCATATGGAACTAGAGTGAGTGAGAGAGATTGTTTGATCCTAGGCAATTTTTGGATCTTGCGGATGCCTTGTTAGATGATTCAAAGTATGAAAAACAGGGTAGAATCAGAACTTGCATAGGAAGGGCGTATTATGCGGCATTCTTGTTGTCAATGAAAAAACTGCAGGAAATTGGACACTCATTCCGTGAGGTTGATAGGCTACATAAAGATGTAATTAGCACTTTAATGAATGAAAAAAAACATTTTATCAGTAGTCAGCTAGATAAACTTCGTGAATATAGAGTTAATGCAGATTATAAAATGAAATCGAAAATAACGAGTGAACTGGGCAAAAGATGTATTATGCTTTCCAGAAAGATCATGCACTCAATCGAACAAATTTAAATCAAGAATTTCATCATCATGCATTACATCTTAATGTTTAGGAGGTTTTGATATTTTCTTAGTAGATTCCTCTTGTTTCAGTTTCAATCATTACAACAAAACTTACAGGAGCTATATATTATTTGTCAAATTTTTTGACTTCATTTGAGAGGAATAAGACACTTATCTTTTAAAGAAAAATTAATTTGTATCTCTGGGCCAGATACTAGTTAATTGACTTAGAAAGCAAATCGAGTTGTGCTTTTTTGATAGAAACTGAAATTCGAGAAGAAATCTATGATAGTATTCCAAAGGAAGAATGGGACATTAGAGATACTATCCCACAATTAGCTTATCTCACTCACAATTATTTAAGATATTACGGGAAATACATTCCTCCTATCGCAACAAATCTAATAAAAAGATATACTGAAAGAAAAGACGTTATCTTAGATAATTTCGCGGGTTGTGGTACGGGTTTAGTGGAAGCAAAGTTGCATGGACGAAATTCAATTGGAGTAGAGATCAACCAATTAGGGGTACTAGCCTCCAAGGTAAAAACAACTGTGATAGAGCCACAGAAACTAACAAGTATCTACAAAGATATCTTAGAAAATGCCTCTCAAGGTATTTCAAAACTTTTAGAAAACGGTAATGATGTAATGCTATCTATACCATCTAAAGAAGCTTTTCCATCAATTGATAAATGGTTTTTAAAAAGGCAAAAAAATCACCTAGGCGTTTTAAGACAGCATATTTTTAATTTAGACGAAGATGATATTATCAAAGATTTTTTCAGACTTGCATTTGGTGCTATCATTCGCCGTTGTAGCAATGCATATGACGGCGAGGTGAGACCTCACATCAATAAGAACAAGAAACCCCGCCCAGTTCTCGCAGCATTTAAAGACAAAGTTGAAGACATGATTCAAAGAATGGAGGCATTCTCTCAAGAAGCATCAAAAGATGTGTGTGCGAAAATATTTCATCACGACAGCCGTGACTTGCGGGAAATTGTAGAAGACGAGAGTATTGATTTGATAATTTCTCATCCTCCTTATCTTAACGCTTTTGATTATGCACCCGTTTTCAAACCAACAATGCATTGGTTGGGTCTTGGATATTCAGCAACTAGAAAAGAAGAAATTCGCGCTTGGCCAGCTACAAATAAAAACTTAGTGGATAGATACTTTTCAGACCTAGACAAATGCCTAGCTGAAATGTACAGAGTTATGAAACCGAATGGAAAATGTTGCGTTGTAATAGGAGACTGTACAATTAAAAAAAAGCCCTTAGCCACGCATAAAGTAATACTCAACTTGGCGACTGATAAGGGTTTCAAGATAGAGCGAATTTTCTCTCGTAAACCCTGGTATACCACTGGTAGATATTCATACGATCCAAGATCGCTAAAAAAAGAGTATATTCTTGTTTTTGGTTTGAATTAGGTCTAACTCATCTATGGGAAAAATGGAGATTACTCACACTTTGATGCTCCGCATGACTTACAGATTAGACAGCCTTCTTCGTGAACAAGTTGTCCTCCGCAGTCAGGACAAATACCAAAATATGATTTCATAACAGGTTTTTCATCAGAATCTTCTATTTCGTGTCTTTCGATATATCGAGAAAGTGCCTTGCCAATTGCATCAGGACACGAGAGAATCAACGTACCTTCATCCCAAGACGCTGAGGGACAACGTATTTCTCGTAGTTGTTTAACGATTGATTCAATTTTTACACCTGAACGAAGAGATAACGAAATTAGACGACTGATTGCCTCCGATTGGGCACTAGGACACCCTCCAGAGTGTCCAAGCGTTGAAAATACCTCAAAAAGCCCCTCGTTATCAGCGTTGATGGTAACATAGAGGTTTCCGCATCCAGTTCTTATTCTTTCCGTCTCACCTACAGTCACAGAAGGTCTAGTGCGCGGTGCGAGAATATCTTTTTCAGGAGTCTCTTCAATCTTACCTATATTCACAACTGCTTCTCTACTGCCATAACGAAACACAGTTACACCTTTACAACCCAGTTCATATGCAGTCATAAATACAGTTGCTACATCAGACTTTGTGGCCTCTTGCGGCATGTTTACGGTTTTTGAAACAGCATTGTCAGTATAATTCTGAAAGGCAGCCTGCATACGCACATGCCATTCTGGTGAGATATCATGTGCTGTGACAAAAATTCTACGAATGTGCTCAGGAATTTCATCTATATTTTGAATAGGTCCTTGTTCTGCAATTTTTTGCATTAAATCTTGACTGTAAATGCTTTCTTCTTTTGCAATGCTTTCAAAGTACGAGTTGACAGTTACGAGTTTTTCACCATCCATTACTTTCTTGAAGTAGCTTACAGCAAATAGAGGTTCAATTCCACTTGAACAATCTGCTATCATGCTAATAGTTCCAGTAGGAGCTATGGTGGTAACTGTCGCGTTACGTAGTGGGGGTGAATCCTTGTAGATACTATCTTCGAAACTTGGAAATTGACCACGTTCCTTAGCTAAGTCTTCAGATGCTTTGCGGCCTTCTTCTGAAATAAACTTCATGATTTTTTCTGCAAGTTCAAGAGCATCTAGTGAATCATAAGGAATTCTCAATTGAATTAGTAAATCTGCCCATCCCATAACGCCTAAACCAATCTTTCTATTTTCTTTAGTCATTTTTTCAATTTCTGGGAGTGGATAGTTGTTCATATCAATCACATTATCGAGAAATCTTACTGAAAGTCTAACCACTCTCTTCAATTCCTCATAATCAACTGTGTAATGTTCGTTTTCTTGTTTAACCATCTTTGCAAGATTGATGGAACCTAAATTGCAGCTCTCCATTGGGAGCAACAACTGCTCGCCGCAGTTTTTAGTTTTAATGAATTTTACTTTTTTTCTATTTTCACTCTTTGACTCGAAGCCGCCAATGAAAAATGAATGAAAATCATCTACTGTCCCATTATATACATCTTCTTTGCCTAGATATTCAATTGATACAATTTTATGATTGTACATCATTGCGGCGTCTTTTAATTCTTTGTAAGTCTTAAAACCAAATTTTGTTCCTATTCTAAAAGTAACTTTAGATTCCTTGCAGAAATCTTCCCATTCTTTCTTAAAGGGAACTCTTTCTAACTTATCTGATAATTCAATGTATTTTTCAAGTTGTTGCTCTTTATTCCGTCTTGCTCTCTCTTTGTAAGCTTTTCTTACGCCTTCTACTCTTTTTTCGAAAATTGAGTCTTCTGAATTCAAGAAGTTCATAAAGCATTCTTTGCTACAAAATCCAATCTCTCTTTTACTAAAACTAATTGGAAACTCACGTCCACAATTTTCACAGGTTTTTTTGACCATAACACTATTTCCTTCTAAATAACAGTACAGATTTGTTTTTTCTCTACATTCTTCTAATTTACGTAAGGCTCTTTTATGAAAACCCTTTTCTGCAGTTTTTCGATAGTTCTCGTCATTCCAGAGTTTTTTCATTCTTTCTGAAAAAGCGTTTCTTACTTCAGGGTTGGCGAATAATTCTCTAGATTTTTCTCCAATTTTTCTTTTCGTTTCTTCTGAGTGGCGCTTACCATAAAGAGGATTATTTTCACCTTTAGTATTATAAAACGGATTTTCTGCTTTATATTTTTCCCAAGCTTCCTTATTCTGCTTTATCTTGTAGAGCGGATTGTTCTTACCCTTTATTGAACGGCTATGAAGATGATCATGTTCACTGATTTTAAGAATTTCAAGATTAGCGGGTGAATTATTTATTGAATTGAAATCACTGTGATGGACCACACAGTCTTCAGATATTTCTTTATCATTATTAAGAAAAAACCTGGCAATGATATTGTGTTCTGATTTATCCGATATTCCTCTATTATACATCCTCCAGTATTTTTTTGACCTATTTTTTGTGTATTTTCCTTTTTGCCATTGTAATACTTTAGTTAAAACATGAAGACTATCGCCTTGTTTTAACTCGTCTGTACGTTTACTATTCCCGTCTCTAAGGTAAAATACATGATTTTTAGTTGCTTTAAGAACATTTCCTGAATCTAAAGTAATTTTGTAGACAGGAACATTCTTTTCAGTAAGTCGAGGTCTTCGCATATATCTAACAACAATTTTGCCGTTATTATTTTCTGTGAAGACAGGAACATCTTTACCCTCATTAACCAGTTTTTCAATAGGAACTGTTCCTCTTCCATCTGCTGTTGCAATTAATGTATCTCCTGTCAAACAAGGATTAGTGCTCTCGTAATTTCCTAAGGCAGGGGTAGGATTAAATTGATTAGCTCGATCTATAAAGAATAATCCGGGCTCTCCGTTTGTCCAGGCCTGTATAACCAACAAATCGAATACATCTTTTGCATCTAGAGTTTCAACTACTTTTTTTGTGCGAGGATTTGTTAAATTATACTTCCGATCAGTTTTTACTGCTTTCATAAACTCATCAGTTGCTGCGACTGAAATATTGAAGTTAGTTAGTTCCGTTAGGTCACTTTTCGAAGTAATAAATTCGATAATATCCGGGTGATCTACGCGGAGAATACCCATATTAGCGCCCCTACGCTTACCTCCTTGCTTTATTATTTCAGTACTCGCATTAAAAACCTTCATAAAAGATATAGGACCAGAAGCTATACCGCCAGTCGTTTTTACTACATCATTTTTCGGACGGAGTCGAGAAAAGCTAAATCCCGTCCCTCCTCCACTCTTATGGATCTTAGCAGTAGATTTAATGGCGTCAAAGATGCTATCAATAGAATCTTCAATCGGTAGGACAAAGCAAGCTGACAATTGTTGCACATGACTTATTCCTGCGTTCATAAGCGTCGGAGAGTTAGGGAGAAACTTAAAGGAAGTCATTATTTCATAAAAATCTAATCCCATTCGTTCAACATCGCCGCCATAAAGTGCCTCCGCAGAAGCTATATTATTAGCGACACGACTAAACATTTCCTCAGGTGTTTCAATTAGTTCCCTTTTCTCGTTCTTGGCCAAATAGCGGCGCTCGAGAATTTTTAGTGAATTTTCAGATAAACTTAAAGTCAATTTTTTCCCTCACCAATACTATGATTCTTGATTTAATAAACATTCTTTTAGGAAAATGGAGTTGGGGTTACAATCACACTATTTAGAGATACCGTCATTTTACATGATAAACAAATAGTACTAGATTTGTCGGGCTTTAAGACCTTTTATTCAACCAATAAATTGGTTTCAATTAGATATAACAGTAAAGTGACTAAACAATCCATGATTTAATCAATTCAATGGCATAAGAAGAAATAGTAAAGCCTACATTCACCAAAAAAGATTCATCGACATAAAGTAGCAGTAAATTGTATCCAAAAATCAACAAAATCTGAGTAACAGAGGTCTTGAATAGAAAATCAAGTAAATTATCCAGTTTATAACTAGGGCGAGTTTTTTCAAACTTCTTGACGTCACTTCCTCGTTTAATCAAACGTAGACGCTTTTCATATTCCGTCTCTACTTCTTTTAAGGCGACTCTAACCTCTTTAAGAATTGTTAGTACAAAAAGACTGGAATAGAAACCACTAATGATGGTTCGAATATTTCTTGAGAAAAAAAGTTGGGCACGAGCGCCGAAGATACCTTCTGCAAGTGAAAAACTATATGAAATTGATGCTAGCGCTAAGAACAAGTAGAAAATGATCTGAAAGAGAATAAGATTTTTTCGTTTTTCAAGTTTTTCTACTTTGGCATGAACAACAGTCACAGCAAGAAAACAACAAAAAACACCGAACAGGAAAACTAAGATGAATAAACCAATTCCTAGGGCTTCTATTAAAAGACTTAAACCAAATCGGGAAGCGGAACTTGATGCTACAGTGTAGTATTTCAAACTATGATATGCCGTCAGAACTAGAAGAATAAAGAAAGCCCAAATTCTGATGCGATCATACCATAATTTTCCTCTTCTTACATCCACGCTTTTTGCACCTTTAAGATCTTTTAATCACACGATTGATGCCCCGATGTGCGCAAAAAAGGCAGATCCATGTTTCAAGAATGAACTTCGGAAAGGAAGATGATGATTTTTCTTCTAAAAACTTAAATAAGACAGAGAGAGAACTTGCCGCGTATTTTAGACACTGCTAATCATTCTTGAAGCATTTTTAAATAATGGTGTATAAGAAACTCATCCAATACTTATAAAGTCCTCGTTTCACATAAAAACTTGTTACATAACTAGGATATACGAACGATAAGAAACTTCAAATGACAATAAAGTTCGATTTAATTATAAAAAACAAACTAAAAATTGTATTAAATACGCTCTTGGATTTTCAATGTATTGGAGCACTGCACGATGAATGAAAACATGATATTACAATTACCAAAGTTTAGAGTGCATTTAGATCCAACAAAGAAACCTCAAGGAAACATTATCTTTATATCTCATGGTCAT
>JAEORY010000061.1 GCA_016840645.1 Candidatus Borrarchaeota archaeon
AAGACTTGCAGAAGAACTAAATACTACCCTTGATGGACTTTCAGCCTCTTTCAATTATTTTATAATCATTTATGGGCACTGCTATCCCAATATAAGTGAATTACAGACAACTAGTTAAGAAAGCATCAATACTTTAGCGTGGTGATGAATGGCGTGGTGTGTATATAGTGTGTTGGTGATATTCTTTATGAGTACCTACGGGGCGTAGGGATGTTAAGCCTGTGGAGATACGACCTCGGTAACTCGCAAGGGGATCGAGTCTGTCGTTGAAGCAGGAAGCCTCAAAGCTTGAGCACGAGGTAGCTCACTACAAAAGATTAAGAAAGTATCATATGATCTTGCTGGAAAAATAGCAGGTAGATCTAATTATGTTTATCTGCAAGCAAAGCTATCTGATTAATTATTGCGAAAATTTTTCTACCCTTTTCAGTAATTAAATACTTTCCACGGTTCTTTTCTTGTGTAACTAGTCCTTCATCTTTTAGTTTTCCAATGTGGAATTGAAGATGACCACCTTTAACTAATATGTTTTCTTCTATTTCAGAAAATTGTAAGGCTTCCTGCCAAAGCATCCTGAGGATCCTTAAACGAACTATGTTGGACAAACTTGATAATATTTTGTGAATCTTTTCTTCTGAGAGTACTATTTCATCGATGTTTATAGACTCTTGTGAAACTAAAAGATGACTTTCAGCTTTTTTCAATTCTTTGTTATTTACTACTCCAACAAACTCTTGAAAGTTTTTGACTTGCTCTGCTAATTCTTGAATCATTTTTCTGTTTTCGTCCATTTTAATTAACATTAATTTTTGATTTTCATCTTTAGGTCCATCAGGTTGCTTTTTAATTCGAAGCAATTCTTCAAGCAGGTCAACTGATGCAAAAGCGTCTTTCGCGTATCCATCAGCACCAATTTCGTTAGCATAATTTTTTGAGACTGATGCTCCGCCAATGATAAAAATAACTTTATCCCTAATTCCTGCCTTCTTAAGTTCCTGTATTATCTTTTTTTGAGCGCTTCTAGTGCTTGACATAAATGCAGAGGCACCTATAATATTAGCTTTTTCTTCTATTGCCATTTTAACGAATATCTGAGGCGCTACATTCAAACCGAGATCAATAACTTCAAAATCATTTGCACGAAGCAACGCTGCAACAACATTTTTACCGATATCATGAGTATCACCTTCAACTGTTCCAAGGAGAACTTTTCCTTTTTTTGTCTGCGTAAAATAAGAGGGTGTGTGCACGGTATTTGTTAAAACATTAAGTGCTTCTTTGAGTGATTCTCCTGCTAAAATAACATCTGGTAGTTCACATTCTCCAGTTTCGTACCTATCTGCGACTCTTTTAATGCCTTCAATAAGGACAGTCATAACGGAGTCAAATGGATTTGGGATCTTAGAATTTAGTACATCTAATATGTATTTGCCAACAATAACATCGTTGCCATCAATAACTGCTTGTTTCACCTTTTCTAAAAGGTCTTCTTTAAGTTTGAGAATTGATGCATCCATTGATATCACTTTTGCTAATAGGTAAGCAAGTAATGATTCTTGCGATCGAATCAATTTTTTAAATCAATTAGGTAAGGGCAATATTGTAAACTAATACTAAAATATTACTCTTTAATTATATATTCTTTCATTTTCAGACAACTAGTCAAGAAAGCATCAATGCTTTAGCGTGGTGATGAATTAAGTTGTGTTTATATAGTGTATTGGTGATAAAGTCTATGAGTACCTACGGGGCGTAGGGATGTTAAGCCTGTGGAGATAAGACCTCCGTAACCCGCAAGGGGATCGAGTCTGTCGTAGAAGCAGGAAGCTTCGATGCTTAAGCACGAGGAAGCTCACTAAAGTAAAAATTAGAAACAAAAGATTAATATCTTCAATTTCTTAGAAATTAAATCTCATTACAGCATTTGGGTTTGTAAGCAAAGACGGTAATTATAAATCATAGTCAACTTCAAAGAATGGCATAGAAAAGTAACTAAATTTTGTGATACATTCGCTACATTGGCGATATATTACACCATATCCCCCCGCTGCGTCGCGTGTTGGTGGTCTAGTATTATCTTCTTTTGTGTTCAGAGATCCGCATTTTGGACATACATCATCCAATATTATTTTTGCATTATGGATTAGTCCTAATTGGCACTCCATAAATTTGTCAACCAAGATATCTCTTAGCGGACGTAGTTCCTTTCTGCTTTCCAATAGTTTTTCGAATATTTCAATTTCTTCTTGTGAGAATGCGATTTTTATTTCCAAAGATTTCTTCGGGGCACCCATATAGGTCGCTCCATTAATCTTTTTTTGCTCCTCTGCACATTTCAAATATCGTAATCTATTTCGAAGGAGGGCATAAAAAACGAAGTAAATTTTGTACCCTTACTGGATGTGTTTCCTTTCTGCTTTCCTTTAGATTTTCGAATATTTCAATTTCTTCTTGTGAGAATGCGATTTTTATTTCCAACAATTTTTTCGGGGCCCCATTGTAGATCGTTCCATTAAACTTGTTTCTAGATTAGAAAATTATTTAATCGATTACCAAGATGGATAATCACGCTCAAAAGGATTCCAAATGATACTGAATTTATTATCACAGTTTTCACATTTTCGAAATATTATAACTCTTCCATTCCTATCATCAATTGAGTTCCGATCCATATCTTGAACTGTCTCGTTTGATCTGCATTTTGGACAAACTTCACTTAGTTTGGAGTGTGCACTGAAAACTAGACCTATCTTATACGCGTGGAGTTTTTCCTCTAAAATCTCTTTTATAGGGCGGTTATCATTTTTGCTCTTTAACACTTTTCTTATTATCTTGAGGTCGTCTTCTGAAAAACTTATGGCGATCTCCATCTTTCCCACCACAAGGCTCATATAGCTCTTTCTTTCATAAATCTTGCGTAGTATTCATACATATAATGCAATAATAAAAACTGTATGTTATTCAGTATACACTTGCTTTTTGTTATTATCTGAATGGAATATCGTAAACTATTGTTCACTACAGAACAGTTATATGGGAGAACTCGACTACTTCAATCTAGATTTAGTAATATTTTTTTATAATAAAATAGATGTACATAGATATCTCATATTGGAAGGGAGAAACCTTGTTTGGATTTGAAAAGCCTCAAGAAATATTAAGAATCGGTAATGTTGAGCTTGGAGGACAACCAGGAGAATTACCGACTGTATTGATCGGAAGTATCTTTTTTTATTTCGACAAGATTGTTGAAAATAAACATCAGGGCATTTTTAAGAAAAATGAAGCAAAGAAGTTAATCGATAAAGTAGACATCCTATCTATGACGACAGGAAACCCGTATATAATTGATATAGAGGCTTTTACAAATACTGCAATTGAAAAATATATAGATTTCATTTCGGAAGTAACAGAGGCACCATTCTTTGTAAATAGCACAAATATCCCAGTCAGACTTCATGGTGCCAATTATGTAAATGAAATTGGTCTCCTCGATAGAGCAATCTACGCTTCTATAAATTTCACGGCAGATCAAAACGAATTTGATGTGCTAAAGCAGGCAAAAATAGAGAATGTGTTAGTTCAAGCATTTAATCCTAAAAACCCATTTACTAAAGGAATGATGAAAATGATGAAAGAGGGCCTTGATGGTGAAGGATTGGTAGATAAAGTTATCAGGGTGGGAATAAAAAACCCCCTCCTTTTTGCAAATGTTTATGATGTGCCAAGTATTGGGGTTGGCTGTGAAACTGTCTATATGTTAAAGAAGGAGTTTGGATTGCCAAGTGGGACAGCCCCAGTTGGTGTCGTAGGAATCTGGGGAAAGACAGAAAAGGCTAAAGACATTTCTTCAAATATAAGTAGTATTTGTGGAGCAAACGCTGCTGCCTTCGCTAAACTTAAAGGTTCTGATTTTATCCATTACGGTTCCTTGAAGAGAGCAGATAAGATTTACCCAGCAGTTTCCATGATTGATGCGATAATAGCATATAGAGCACACTTATCTGGACTTGAGCCAAAGAATGTAACACCGGCTTTACAAGATTTTTTAGACAATTCGAAAAAATAATCTTTTTAAAATTTCAGAGTTAATAAAGACTTTTGGTTTCCTTTCCTAAAATTAAGAATACAACCCCTCCTGCCGCTATGAGAATGCTTCCACTAACGAAAACAATCCAAGGGGCGTAAGCCTCCCAGATCCAACCAGCTAACAATACTCCAATTCCAAAACCTAGAGTCCAAAAAGTGCTCCATACTCCATATACCTGTCCTCTTTTCTCTGAAGTTGACACCTCTAAAATTATTGAATTATCTGCTACACTATAGAACGAAGCAACCAATCCATTAAAAACCACTATGATAATAAGTTCGAAAAGTGATGAAAATATCGCAAAAAAGAATGTTGCAAATGCACTTCCAAAACTGCCTATGAGGAGAATTTTTTTTCGTCCAAATTTGTCTACAATGTACCCCGCAAATGGATTTGTAACGGTAATTATCCCAACAAGAATCGAGCTAATAATTCCAATCCACAAGAAATTCAGTTTATAATGGATAAGAAGATATAGTGCTCGAAATCCAATTAAACTTGCACTTCCTAATGCTGCAACAAAATCAGCCATTATAATGGCACAGATGATTCTGTTTTCTAATCCACTGCTAAAAAATTCTCTTACTCTTGTTGTCCATCTTGAATGTGTTTTATTTGTTATTTCTTTTGTTTGAAAAGTCTCTTTCAAGAATAGTCCCACAAAAAGGCTTGTCGCTAGCGCTAAAAATCCACTGATAATAAATAGCAATGATAATCCGAAATAGAAAGCCAATATACCGCCAAATAATGAACCTAAAGCGTCTCCTAATCCCCAGGATGCTGATTCAAAACCAACAACTTTGCCCATTTCCTCGGATTGTGTAATATCTGCAACTGATATTAGACTTGCTGCAATAAACGCACCTGAACCGATTCCTCTAACTACCGCAAGAAAAGAAAAGATAACTATATCCCTAGACAGCGCCATGAAGATAGCTGATATCCCTAGAATGAGTAAGCCCGAAATATTGATTTTAAATCGTCCGATTTTGTCAATTAAATACCCGATTGGGATTCGCCAAATTGCATTGGCGAACCATAAAAATGCAGATAGTATGCCTATTACCAATGCCGAAGGGACAATTTCCTCAAATATTAAAATGGGAATAAAGTTGGTTATCATTCCAATTGCGATAAAAGCCGATAAAGTTGATATAAGAATTACCCACGCCGACTTCAGACTTGATAAGGTCAAATGATTCACTTAAAGAATTTTATTTTCAAAACTCTTTTAGAATATCTTAGATAATGAAATAGCATCCTTTGAGATGCAAAAATTATGAACTAATCCTAAAAAACTGTAAATTTCTGCTTATGATCTTTAAATTCTGGTAAATGCTCAGCAGACAAAAAGCCAGGTAATTGCATTGCTCTTCCAGAGGCATCAGGAGGGATTTCTTCTTTCTTTTCCTTTTTTAAATTAAGCATATCATCAATTCTTAAAATCGATATGGCCGTCTCACACGCCCCTTTGAGTATTGCTTTACTAATTCCTAACGGCGTAATAATACCTATGTTCATCATGTTGGAAATTTTCCTAGTAAATGCATCATATCCGTACCATATGTTGCTAGATTGTTGATGTTCCATAGTAAGTGAAGGTAAAACATCGTAAGGATTTAATCCAGTGTTCCTCACTAATTCCCTTGGAATACATAACATAGCATCCGCAAAAGCTTGAATAGCAAATTGTTCCTTCCCACCAAATCCTCGTGAAAACATAGTTAGTCGTTTTTTCAATTCAGCCTCTACAGCCCCGCCGCCAGCAACTATCTTATTACACTTGAACAGACTTGCTTTAGCATGAAGTGCATCAAGTACCGCTCTCTCGGCGTCTTCCATTATTTCTGTTGAAATACCCCTAATTAATATACTCGCTGCTCGCGGGTTTTTACAGCCTTCAAGAATAACCATTTTACTATCGCCAAATTCCCTTTCCTCTGCTAAATCGGCATATCCTAAGTCCTTTTCCTCTAACTCTTCAATTCTTGCGAGATTTGCACCACATGCCCTCGCAACCCTTGTTATATGTTTATCCTTAGCCGCCCATCTGTACAGTGTTATTGTCATAATTCCAGCTCTTGCCAGAAAGTCTCCAATCATCTCATCTATACGTTTTTCACAAAAAACAACATTTGCTCCAGCGTTTTTTATCTTATTGACCCATTCCCGCATTAATTGTGGCTTCGCTTCTATGAATGGCTTGATTAAATCAATATCGTCCATAACAATCTTTCCCCGAACTGTAGGGGGATGATGGTCTAGTTTAGAAAACTCCAAAGGACTTCTAAGTACTGCAATCTTTGCATTTTTGATTCGCTTTGGCATATTTGGATGAATTCTTCGTTCATCCATAACCATTCCACTGACAGATATTGAATCTTTAATAGCACCGCCTGGTTTTTGGATGAAGTGAACAAGATTAATATTCGCAATCCAGTTTGTTTCTCTTTTATTTCTGATCTTATCGAAAACATCAAGAGTGATATCTGTTAATATAGAACTAGCCTTTGTTCCCAATTTAGTGGACAGTGCAGTATAAGCTACGTTTTTGAGCATCTCTTTATCATTATACTCTATTTCTTCTGCAATCTCGTCCAAAATACTAAGTGTCTTTTTCAATGCCCTATTATATCCCTTAATAATAACTGAAGGATGAATTCTTTCATCTAACAGTTTCTCTGCACGCTCTAGAAGTTCACTTGCTAATACAACAGTCGAAATAGATCCATCTCCCACAACGTCTTTCTGAGTAGTTGCTAATTTAATCAGAATGTTTGCTATGGGATGCCATAAACTCATTTTTTCGAGCATGGCTGCCCCGTCACCAGAGACCTTATAGTATTTCATACTATCCACAAGAAACTTTTTTGAACCAAAAGGACCCAAGCTTTTCGCAATAATAGTTCTAATCACTTTTGCTACTGAGATATTACTCTTCACTAACTCTGAGCCCTTTAATTGACTAACTCCTTCTCGAATCGTTGTTGGATAAGTCATCATTGCCGCATTTTCGGATGTTATCTGCCTCACCTATGTTGGGATTTTATTCATTCTCTCTTTTCCGTATCGAATGTATACAATCACGAAATTGCTCAAATTGTTTTTTCGAAATTATACCAATTAATCCACCGTCATCGTCGACTACACCAAGTCTGTTTATCTTGGTCTTAGCAAAATGACTAGCGATATCCCTGACTTTATCGCTTGAGAATACAGATGATACCGGTGACGCCATAACATCTTTCGCCATAACTTCGCAAGGATTATTTCCTTCCGAAATTAACGCAAACATTGATTCGCTAGTGACAATACCAACCGGTTTATTACCTTCTGCAACAAGAATGCTGTCAATCCCGTGATTTATCATTAATTCAGCAACCTTGCATAAGGTTTCTTCAGGGGCGCATGTTACCAAATCTATAGCCATATCTACTGCCAATGGCTCAACTTTAACTTCCTTTTCTTCTCCTCTTATATCTTCGAAACTCATTTTTTTCACCAAATTGCAGATAATTTACTTGATTTAAGAAATAAAATAAACACCTTTTTTAAAAAATAAAAAAAAGAAGGGGATGAGGTAAACTGTTTAGAATGGTTTACCAATTCTTTTTATTTCAGCGGTGCTTTCAGTAGGTTGAAGTGCATCCACATTAATTGGGAATGTGCCATATTCCATTACCTTTCTGATAAGGTATTTGTATCTTTGCGGAGTACACGCTGGACCTACTGTGTCCAGTTTAACAGAAATGGAACCGCCTCCTGGGGCTGTATCTCTTATATGCCTTCTGACTCGCTCGTCTAAGATCTCCAGCGAAGAATAATTGATGGTTTCAGCATCTGTACCGACAACAAAGAGTTTTTTGTTTTTCGCGGTTATATTTTTAGCAGCAGCCAAGTCAGCAATTCGCGTATCCATACCGTACATGAACACGATGAATCCGCTATTATCCATATAATGCTGCCAAAATGCTTTCCAGTCGTCAACAGCTTCGTAGAATCGGAATACACCCCAGTTATCATAGGGAATTTGCTTTATAACCTTCATAGTTGCAGGCATTGCATATTCTTCCCAGTTCGTTAAACCGATTAGCGGTACATCGCATGCGGCAGCCCACATGAAAGGCAATAGTGTTGGAGCAGTATCCTTTACAACGTCTTCGTATTGGAACTTTCCGTAATCCCTAGCGATATCCCCGAAGAAATCTAACGCTTTCCACAAGAATTCAGGATCCTTACGTGCCCATTTGATGAGCCTTGGGAATCCCATAGTCTTAAACCCCATGTCCCAAGGGGTGATGTGGAAGTAGAATGGTGTAATCATGCCAGGTAATGTTTTGAACATCGTCTTCAATATGCCCGCCCAAAACGGTCCTCTAGCCTCTGTACTTAAGTCGGGTACCCTTAATTTGTCAAGGTCTGCCTTAGTTTTGATTATTTCTCCATCTGGAGCTACACAGGGATACGAAGTTATTGGACGAAGTAACTTACAGCCTAGTGCTTCAGCTTCAATATTATAAACATCGAAGTCGGCCTGCGGAAACTCATTCTTCACATTGTCTACAACCCAATATTGACCTGCCACAAGTTTTTTATAACTGTAGCAGCACTCAAGCAGAGGGATGTTTGCGTGGTGTGCGGCAAACGTTTCCATAAGTCCTGTCGGACCGGGTATTCGCCATCTAGGTTCTTTATAGCTTGCAAGTCTCGAAATAGCTTCAGCAGGTGTCTCAGGATATTTGTTTATTCTAGCCGTAATGTTTGCTGCGTGTTTTTCAATTCGCGCTTCAAATTCTGGCTCTGGTTTTTCCTCGTATACTTTCTCACCAAAAATTGTTTCTCCAAAACCCATTTTCATATACCTCCTTTATTTTGCACCTACTAGTCTCTTGCACTCAACTACTGCGTCCGCTGCGTCTCTGCCGAACCCATCTGCATCGTATTGGATTATCATATCACGATACGCGCCAGCACCACCGAGTACGTAATTCACATCAGCCCTAATGCCGGCATCTCTAAGTGCCTTTTCTATTTGTGGGAATTCAGTATCGGCTGTTGATGTTGAATAGGCAGAGCAACCAAGAACATCTGGCTTGTGTTTCTTTACAGCTGCGATGAATGCCTCAGGGGATACATCCTGCCCCAAGTCAATGACTTTAAATCCAGCTCCTCTCAGAAATGCTGCGACAAGATTTTTCCCAATATCATGGACATCTCCTCGCACAACCCCAATAACTACTGTTCCAAGGTATTTGGCACCTGCTTTTTCCAAATCAGGGAGTACTACAGCCATGGCTTTTTTCGCTGCTTCAGCGCACATGATTAGGTCTGCAATAAAGTATTCTCTTTTCTCAAGTTTGTCTCCAGCAGCAGTCAAAGCAGTTTTCATCGCTTCTAAAACATCTAATGGTGAAGCGCCTGCACTCATTGCAGCTTTCGCTAGGTCTCCCGCTTCGTCGTCTTCTCCTTCTATAATAGCACCCTCAAGTCGGGTTAGCTCTACTTTTACGGTCATTTATCTATCTCTCCTTGTTTTGATCCATTCTCCTTAACTTTTTTTTTACGGACCTCTTGTTAAAGAAGCCCATTTCGTATACTAAGCTAAGTATTCATCATTCTAGTATAAATAGTTTATTAGAAAATAATAACTTTTTATTATTTAAAATATATTTTACTATAACTAAAGGAATATAGATCCTCTAATTTCAAACGAAGACAGACTTAACGCTAATTTAAATTAACATAGTCTCATTTCCGAAAATGAATCTAATAACATATATCTTGATATCGTGCTCGAGATTGGGAAACACCTACCAAAGAAAAGTTATATATAGATAGAAGTTCCCACTAAAAAAATATAAATTTAGTAATATTTTTTTTAAATACTAGAAATGCGCTCATATAAATGTATCACGAGGTGCTAGACTTGTTTAAATTCGAAACAGAACAGAAAATCTTTCGTATAGGAAATGTTGAGGTAGGAGGACAGCCGGGAGAGTTACCTACCGTATTAATTGGCACTATATTCTATCAGGGTGACAAAATAGTCAAAGATGAAAAAACAGGAAAAATCGACCGAGAGAAGGCAGAAGAATATATCGAAAAACAATCAGAGTTGTCGGAAAAAACTGGCAATCCTTGTATGATTGATGTTGTGGGTTTAAGTCCTGAAGCTATGCGTAAGTATATTGACTTTGTAACTAGTCTTACAGATGCACCAATATTAGTCGATAGCTCGTTTATGGAGGTAAAAATTGCAGGCATCAAACACGCTGCAGAAGTAGGATTGCTTGATAGAATAGTATATAATTCCATTTGGTACATGACACATAAAGAAGAATTAGACGCGATTAAAGAGATAGGTCTTAAGTCCGCGTTAATTTTAGCCTTTAATCCTTCTAATGCATGGCCTAAAGGCAGACTTAACATGTTATATGGAGACGAATCAAAGGATCAAGAAAGCCTTCTAAAAATAGCTGAGAGAGCAGGAATCGAAAATATTTTGATAGATGGGGCCACGTTTGACGTGCCGAGTGTTGGACTAGTAGCCGAAGCGGGTACCCTAATTAAGCAAGAATTTGGCCTACCGGTAGGGGGCGCTCCATGCAACGCTGTACTAGAATGGAAACGGGTAAAGGAATTAGGAGGAAAACTAGCAAAGAGGACCTGTA
Organism: Candidatus Borrarchaeota archaeon; assembly: GCA_016840645.1. The sequence goes on from JAEORY010000061.1 coordinate 10,762, forward strand.
TGGCGAGTTCTGTAACAGTTCTACAGAGTGCAGGTGCAGATTTCATCCTCTATGGCCCAATAAAAAATGCAGAGATAATCTTTCCTTCTGCGGCAATGACTGATAGTATGATAGCTTATGCAATGCGAAAGCATAAGGTTAGGACAAGAACACAAGAACATCCTATTTACAAGATCTTCTAAGATCAAGATATGAATCAATCCACTCATATATTCATATCTGTGATGTATTGAGGGGATAAATAACATTTTACTCTTAATACAAATGTTTCCTTTTTTCGGATGTGAAAAAATTGTTTAAGTTTGAAAAAGAACAGAAAATGTTTCGTGTAGGAAACTTCCAAGTTGGAGGACAGCCGGGAGAGTTACCTACCGTATTAATTGGCACTATATTCTATCAGGATGACAAAATTGTTGAAAACGAGAAAACTGGAGAATTTGACAAACAAAAAGCGGAAGAATTCATTGCAAAACAATCTGAGCTATCGGAAAAAACTGGCAATCCTTGTATGATTGATGTTGTAGGCTTTAGTCCCGAAGCTATTTGTAGGTATATTGACTTTGTTGCCAATCTTACAGATGCACCGATATTAGTTTATAGCCCAAGTACAGATGTAAAAATCTCAGCTATCCAGCATTCAGCAGAGGTGGGAATAAGTAACAGAATTATTTATAACCATATTGCATATTTTACTAAAGAGGAAGAGGTGACATCACTAAGAGAGGCCGAGATAAAGTCTGCTGTAATCTTGGCTTTTAATCTCTCAAATCCCAGGTCAACAGGACGAATTGAAATACTTAATGGAACATCAACTCAGGAAAGCCTATTACAACTTGCTGAACGATCGGGGGTCGAAAACATCCTTGTAGATGGAGCTCCTTGCGATATACCTGGTGTTGGTATGGCAGCAAAGGCAATTCATTTAATTAAAGATAATTTTGGACTACCGGCTGGAGGAACACCTTATAGACAACTTCTACAATGGACACGACTGAAAGAGTACGGTGTTGTTGCAAAGAAAACATGTATGGCAAGTTGCTTGACGGTTCTACAACATGCAGGCGCTGATTTCCTCTTATATGGTCCAATAAAAAATGCAGAAATAACATTTCCTGCTGTAGCAATGACTGACGCAATAATTGCATATGCAATGCGAGAAGAAGGCATAAAAACCAAAACCAAGAACCACCCTCTTTACAAAATATTCTGAACTATTTTAGTTAATCGGAGCTTTAAACCATGAATCAAATAGAAATAACATTTCAACCTGACGGAAAACGAGTCGCTATCGATTCTGGCGAAACATTAATGGACGGTGCAAAGAGGGGAGGCATAGATATTCAAGCTATATGTGGAGGAAATGCTATATGCGGGAAATGTAAAGTTATAATCAATCCTGAACAAGTTTTAATCAACCCAATCACTGATGATGAAAAAAGACTTCTTACCCCGTTAGAAATTCAAAAAGGTTACCGATTGGCATGTTCTGTAATTCCAACAGGAAATATTAATGTGGAAATACCGCTCTCAAGCAGAATTGGAAAACAGAGGCTTCAAGTTGAAGGTATTGAAGTTCTAGTGGAATTTGATCCTCATATACAGAAATTAGGATTACAGATAGCCCCACCTTCTCTTCATGATCTTAGATCTGACGGAGAGCGAATTTTGGATGAAGTTCATAAGGTTCTTAATAATGAAGTTATATTGGATTATAACGTTCTTAATCGAATTCCTCGAATTTTAAGGAATGGAAATTGGGTAGTGACTGTAACAATTTGGAATTATCAAAAAATAATAGAAATAGAGCCTGGCATGACATTCGAGAAGAATTATTGTGTGGCACTAGATATTGGAACTACAAAAATTGCGGCCTATTTGATAAATCTTTACGATGGAAACTTAGTAGCGAGTGATTCAATGATGAATCCCCAAATCCCTTATGGAGAAGATGTTATTTCAAGAATCACTCTTACTGAAGAACCTAATTTACTTTCTGACCTTGTTGTGAGTGGGATAAATAAACTTATAAAATCGCTTTGTGAAAAAACTGATGTAAAACTAAATTGGATTTATGAGGTAAGCGTTGTTGGGAATACCGCTATGCATCATATATTTTTGCGAGTTCCTTCTGAATATTTAGCAGTATCACCATACGTACCAGTGATAAGAACACCTCTGAATATTCCCGCCGAAAAATTAGGGCTTGATATATTCCCTTATGGAAATGTTTATGTCTTTCCTATAATTGCAGGCTTTGTGGGGGGCGATAAAGTCGCGGAAATATTAGCCACAGAAATATACAAATCCGATGAGATTTGTTTAACGTTAGATATAGGTACTAACACAGAAATCGCTCTAGGAAACAAAGATGATATTCTTACATGTTCTTGTGCGTCAGGACCCGCTTTTGAGGGAGCCTATATTAAGCATGGAATGCGTGCAGCGACTGGAGCAATTGAACGTATTAAAATCGACCCTGAAACTTTTGAAGTTACGTATAAAACGATAGAGGATGAGAAACCGAGGGGTATTTGCGGCTCAGCGATCGTCGATGCGCTTTCAGAGATGTTTAAAGCT
>JAEORY010000062.1 GCA_016840645.1 Candidatus Borrarchaeota archaeon
AATGATAATCAAATAGAAAACATTAAGGGGTTTGAGACGCTTACTACCCTTCAATATTTAGACCTAAGAAACAACAATTTAAAAAACATCAAAGGATTGGAGACTCTCACTCACCTCCAAGAATTACATCTCGGCGGTAATCCGATCATGGATGATGAGCGTTATTTGATTGGGATGAGTGCTCAGGAGGTTGTGAGATACTGTGAAGAAAAGCTTGAAATTGTAGATAAGAGATTGAGAAATCACTAAGTCTATTAGCGAACTACTCCTCATTGATGGATGGCGCTTCCTACAAGTACTCTTAATCCGTGCGGGTAACTCTCGTTTTACCTGGGAGTTGCTTTTAACTGCTTCAATTCCTTCACGATAGCATCTTCCATTTGGGCTTCAGTAGTTAATGGTCCAAGTATCCTTTTTTCATTGATAACAAGACCTTTAGAATATAGTGAACTACCCCACCCTGACGGATGGGGCTTCCTGCCGCATAAGTTAAATCACTTCTTTTAAGCAATATAGTTTTTTAAAGCTTGATAGAAGCGCCCTTAAGCAAAAAGTATTTAAATGAGATAATGCACATATCGTTATATGTCGATAGATGAAATTATATACTTGAGGTTCTAGAATAATGGTTACTATTGTTGAGGTTATGACTGGCACATGGACCATTGCTATAGATTACTTTTCGCATGCATGGTGGTGCATAGCTGTTGGATTCATTGTAGCCGGAATTTTTAGCGAGTTTGTTTCGAGAGATACATTTCTGAGAGTTCTAGGAAGCGGAAAATGGTATTCTTACTTCATGGCAACCGCTGCAGGTGCGCTTTTAGGTGTCTGTTCTTGCGCAATACTTCCACTATTTGCGGGTATAAGACGAAGAGGTGCAGGCATTGGACCAGCTGTCACTTTTCTCATTGCGGGACCGTCAATAAACCCAGTAGGACTTCTCTTGACAATGGGGCTAATCAACGTTGGAATAGGGATTGCAAGAGCAATTGGTGCAGTTATAATTGCAATAGCGGTTGGAGTAATCGCAGACGTTATTTTTGGTAAGGAAGAAAAGGTAGAGGCGAAAAAGGTAAGAAAAGTACGAAGAAAGAAGCCCCAAGTCGTGGTATCATTTGTATCTAGAATGAAAAAGGCCATGACGTATTCATGGGACTACACCAAAGAAATACTTTGGCTGATCGTAGCAGGAGTCTTCTTAGCGGGCTTGTTAGGAACAATTATACCACCTGCCTGGATTGCTAGCACTATGGGTTCATGGGGTTGGGCATCGTTGTTGCTTGCAGCATTTATTGGCATTCCTATGTTTGTCACTCCTCCAGTTGAGATTCCACTGGCAGCTACATTTTTGGCATTAGGAATGAGCCCAGGCGCAGCATTAGTGTTTCTCTTAGCAGCACCAACTATTAGCATAGCGACACTCATGGTTGTCGTACGTGTGATCAAATGGGAGCGAACGTTGGTTTATGCCGTTGGAGTATATGGTTTCTCAATATTACTTGGGATACTCTTCTTCCCGATGTTACTTCAATTAACTTCAGCAGCTAACTTAGTTGGAGGAGATATTTACGGCACGTATCACGACGTAATTCTGTTAGGGCTTTTGACTGCTGCAGTCATAGGAGCTTATCTTGTACACAATAGATCCATGAAAAAAATTGAGGCTGAAAAAGCAGCAACCACTTCACCAACTTAAAGGAGATTGCAAAATGGTCGTTCTCATCGAATTTTTTTCTGGAGAACCGGTATGTGGCGAATGTGAAGTATGTATGCATTTCGTCGATGACATAGCAAAAGAATACGGTGACAAAGTAGAAGTAGAAAAGTTTATCGGTCCGTCAGCACGAGAAAAATTTGAAGAATATCATATAGAACTCACACCAGCGATTGTTATCAATGAAACATATTTTATTATTGGATTGACACCCAGCAGAGAAACAATGAAGAAAATGATTGACATCGAACTAGAATGGGAATAATTGATGATGGAGGAAAATTAATGTCTGGACAAATTGATGTGATTATTTTCGAAACGGAACCGCCTTGTACTGTTTGCCATCGGGCAGCAAAAGTAGCAAAGAAGATCAAAGATGAACATTTTGGCGACAAGGTGAACATCCGCCGAGTTAGTTGTCTTACCGAAGAAGCAGCAGAATGGGACGTACAGCTTGCGCCCACCATAGTTGTTGGCGATATGATCATAGCCGAAGGTGAAGTTCCACACAAAGAAGAATTCAAAGCTGCAATTCGTGAGGCATTGGGAGAAGAATGAACAATGCAACTAAAAGTTGAAGTGATAGGACCATATCCTCCATGCATTCGTTGTCATAGAGTTTACAGAATGTTTAAACAGTTAAAAAAGGAACAGGGTATTGACATGGAAATTGAACGCATTTATGCAGGCTCCGAAGAAGCAGAAAAATATGGAAAAATTGTGGAAGCAGAAGTGTTTGCTGAGAAAATGGGAATTGATCTTGACTATCGTATCTTGTTTGAAAAACGCGATATCAAAGCAATTGACGAAAAACTTGCACCCTATGTAGAAATGGCGAAGGAAAAAAGCATTTTTCTTACCCCTGTAGTTGTAGTCAATGGTGACGTTGTTTCAATGGGACGTGTGCCGAAACGTGAAGAACTTAAGGAATTAATTCTCTCTGCTTAAAGGATGATTGAAAAACGATGATTCTAAAAAAGAAAGCGATCATTTTGCCCTGTAGCGGGATTGGAAAATCTTTCGGAACTGTAGCGAGACACGCGACCTACATCGTTACCAAGGATCTAAGACCAGAAGCAACCACAACTTTTTGTCTGCCTTTACTTCAGATAGCGGATAAAGATGCTCTAGATCTTGTCAAAAGCAATTTTGTGGTTTCTATAGATGGTTGCGCGAAAGCTTGCGCTTTCAAAGATGTTGAACGTTCGATAGGCCATCCTTCTGATGCTAAAGTCATGGTTATGGATGTACTACGAGAAAATAAAGACCTTCGCACAAAACAAGTAACATTCTTAGACGAAAATGGCAAAAAACTTGCACGAAAAGTAGCAGAAAGGGTTGCCGAAAAAGTAGATAAACTTCTTGAGGGTAATTAGGAAGAAGGTTTGCTTATGCCAGAATTTCTTGAAACTATGAGGCCTACAAAGGTAGGTATTATCGCTTGTAGTGGTGAGACCCTCCCAGAAGGGACTGTAACACGAATAGCTGCACGTCTTGTCGTCGAAGAACTTAGACCTGAAAGTACGGTAATAATGTGCTTACCGTTATTTCTTGCGGGAGACGAAGGAGAACAAAACTTTGCAAAATTCTTTCCTACTATTTGCATAGACGGCTGCGAAAAACAGTGTTCATCTCTTGGTACAGAAAAATATAGTAGCAAACCTACAGTTATCATCGACTTAAAGAAAGCCATGAAAGAAATGAACATCAAGCTGAATCCAGAAGAAACAGTTGAATTAGGAAAAAATGGAATGAAACTCGCTCGAAGAATAGCAGAGTTGACCGCTGATAAGGTGGATGAAATATTATTGGAAATAAGACCAAAGGATGCATAAGGTAGGGGATATTGTGATTTTTAATGTAGTTGAAGAAGAGGACAAATTTAAGGTTACCATAGAAAAATTCATTTTGACATTTCCAAAGGCTTTATTCTACTCTAACGATGACATGTGGGTATCTAAAGATGATTCAATAATAGTTATTGGTGCAACCGATTATTTTCAAACGATTTTAAGCGACATTTTATTTCTTGAACTTGAAAAACAAGTAGGCGATGAGGCAATTCCTGGAGAAGAGATTGGCTCACTTGAATCAGTAAAGACAGTGCTCGATATAATCCCAGCTGTTGGGGGAGTAATTGTTGCAATAAATGAAAAACTTGAAGCATCGCCGGAAATTGTTAATAAATCGGCGTATAAAGAGGGTTGGATTCTTAAGATAAAACCCAGTAATCTAGAGTTTGATTTATCAAACCTGTTAACTGCAAAAGAATATGTTCAACTGATAAGAGAAAAGGCAGAAAAACATTATGAAAGAAAAGAACGACAAAAAGAGATTTAATCTACCTAAACCCTTTGTTTTTAAACTGTTTTTCAAAAAATTATACTTAATTAGTGAAGCACAATTTACCAAAAAAAATTAATACTAAAAGTATCTGTTAACTACATTTGAGCACAATAAGGAACATGATAGAACATGTTTCAATATAGCCTTGATGAAATTCGTTTTAGTGGTATATTTTTTTACATGCTTTTGGGTACACTTTTTCAACGCTTTGTATCCATTATATTTGGAGGAATTTGATTTAGTTGTCTGAAGGGAGTAATGAGGATATAGAAGATTTAGAAGATATTCAAGAACCCGTTAAATACGAGCCAATGGGAATCAAGCATATCTTGACTGAGATGAAAGATATAAGTGAACTGATAGTAGATTTAGCATACTCTGCGGTGTTATTTAATAACAAGGAGCTTGCTGAAGAGGTTCATGAACTCGAAGAAGAAATGGATAAACTGAAATATCAGATAACCATGATGGCTATGTTAGCTGCCCGTGACAAAGAAGACGCTGAACAACTTGTTGGAATTTTGCAGTTAGCAACAGCAGCAGAAAACATCTCGAATGCCGCAGATCAGATTGTTGAGATAATATTGCGCAAATTGGACGTCCATCCAATAATTGCGAGTGCCTTGGCTGATGCTGACGAGAAAATCTTTCGCGCGCGAGTAGAATCACAATCGATGGTGGATCAAAAAACATTAGGAGAACTCCGATTGCATAGCGCAATTGGCATGAGGGTTATTGCTATCAAGAGAGGTAAGAAATGGATCTATGGTCCTAACGCGAAGACAAAAATAATTTCAGGGGATCTATTGATTACCCGTGGACCAGAAGACGGATATGAACGTCTTAAAAAGATTGCTCATGCGAATCCTAACTATAATGGTCCTGTAATTTAAAATCGATTTGCTAAATGCACAAATAAGTTCTTATCTTCTTTTTAATGAATAAAAGAAACGGTTACTCATCTTTGGCAATCTTAAGACAAAAAGAATGCTTAAAACAGTATAGGAAGCAGTACTACAAAAATTACCGCTCCAATTAAGTCACCAGACGTTGCAATTATAGGGGCTACAATGTTATCTGGGTCTAAGCCACGACGGAATGCCAGAATAGCCGTAAAAAATGTTAATAGAGACAAACACGCAATTAAAAGGAAACCCGAAACCACTGTTAACAGAAGTAGCCTACCGACATCTGGAAAACTTAAGCCTAAGAACGCTGAAGTAACAAATGTTACCATACCAACAAAAAAAAAGGAGCTTAGTCCTAACAACAAGCTGGCAGCTAAATTTTCTTTGGCAGTTTTAGTCCACTTCAAGAATTTTGGCTCTATTGTACCTAAGTAAAGCGCAGAAGTTAATCTTGAACCTAATATAGTGCCTATATTTCCGCCCATAGCGAGATATGAAGGAATTAAAAGAAGCAAAGCAGTCCACTGGAGAAAAGAGCTTAGATTTAAGTCAAGTAGTACTCCTGCTTGCAAGTCTAGAACTATACAGATTAAAATGACGAAAATGCTTTCCCTTACAATTCGTCGAACATTATAGACTTGCATATTGATCACCTAGAGTCCAATAACGAGGAAAATAGCGAGAAATATACACGATATAGTAAGAATATCACCAGTTACGGTAATAACAGGATTTAAGATATTGTCGACGTCGAGTCCTCTCCGAAATGCGATGTTAGCTAAGAGAATAGTGAATAAGGGTGAAATTAATCCGCTGATTGATCCTCCAAAGAACGCAATGAGAAATATCAAGAAAGGATTAATGTCACTTATTCCGTAAGCATATAAGAATACCACAGCGATCATACCAGCTGCTGCTGAAAGAACTGATGATAACAAAATTGATGCTTTAATATTCTCAAAAAGTTCTTTGTTTCCTCTAAGATTCGTAGTTATAGCACCAGTGGCAAAACCTGAGCCGATACGTGACCCTAAAGATGCACTTATATTTCCACGTAGCGCGAACAGAGCTGGAAGTATAACGAATAAGCCAGCAATAGATTGAAGATATGATTCCATTCTAGTTAAAATGAATCCGGTGAGAGCTCCCCCTATAGCGACTAAGAAAAGTACAGGCAGACCTTCTTTTAAAACTCTCTTGATAACCATAAGGGGTAGCCTCCATCGATTTGATACAAGATGGGATTAATTTGGAAGAATTCATTGATACAACACATATAATTAGATTCTTGAGTTGATTAAGTGATTTAACTATAGGTATAATAATTTGACTGTGAACTACCTCACGCTAAAGCAGTGAGGCTTCCTGTTTCCGCGACCATACTTGCCTCAACGTAGGCTATCTGGTTCAGATACTCCAACGCTAAGGTAGAGGTATTAGTCTCCGCAGGCGTAACTTCGGTAGGTCCCCTACCTACGATTTTATATGCTTCGTGTTCTAGCACACGACTGCTGTTATAATCACGATCTATAACTAAATTACAGTGGTGACACACATAGGTACGTTCTTCTAAACTTATAGCGCGCTGATGACCGCAACGCGAACAGGTTTTGGTGGAGGGGAAGAATCGGTCAATTTCCACCGGTGTATGCACCTTTATTTCAAGCATGCGAATTATTCCACCCAGGCTGGTTGACAGCATTCTGTTACCCCACAGGCGTTGCCAGGCGCGTAAATTCTCATTTTGATAACATACCATTTGAAAAGTGGTGGCGAGGAAATGAACCAGTTTATTGCAGATGTCCCGCTTAATATTGGTGGTTTTAGCGTAGGCTTTGAGCAACTTATAGAGCGTTTTCCACCAATTCTTACTGCGATACTGTTTACGACTTAATTTCTTACATAACTGCTTTATACGGCGTGTTACTGGTACCTTGTAGCGTATACGCACCCCGTTTGAAAGTGTTAACTGATGCTTTACCCCAAAATCAATGCCAATTGATTTCGCAGGCACTAACATCGCTGGCCTGTGTTCTCGCGGTGTATAGGTCGTTATCGCCAGGTAATACTCGCCATGCTGGTGCAGTAAGGTGGCATTGGCACATTCACAATTGGACGGCAGTTGTTCCAAGCCGTTGACACGTAGTTTTTGTGGGATTCTTTGAATCCGTACGTAGTTACTGTTGAGAATCCTGTAAGTGTTGCCGTATTGCTTGAGCGGGATGGAATTCACATACGACTTAAACTTCAACCGTCCTACGTTATGACCCTTGGCTTTCACACGCGATAAGCCACGGATATTCTGTTGGGTGCGCGTAATGACGCTCTGGCGCATGTGTGACGATACATACCTTAATTGGCGAAGTTCAAAGCGGTCTTTCACCTTTATCGGCACGGCTGTGATTTTATCATCGATAGCAAACACGTTAGGATGCCCCACACAATAATTATAAAGCCATTTCGCTTCCAAAAATAAGAGCTTTAAGCGAGTTAACGAATCCTTGTTTAAGTGCGAGTGGTCTAGCTTCACGGTGTACACCCGGCACCTCATGCGTGTACGGCGCTCCTTAGTGTCCTTTAAGGTAACTTTGATCCGCTCGTTTTTTGTTACCATGGTATGAGTGCTCCGCACAACTTATAATAACTGGTTACTAATGTACACCACCAGTTCTCACTGTGTGTACTCCATCCTTGTTTATAAACTACGCAAAAAACAGCAAAAAGTTAAAAAATATACTATCTTGACACAATTCATCCCCAAGCTCAAGCAATGGGGCTTTCTTGTGTCATATCAAGTAACCTAAACTTCTGCTTCAAACTTGTTTTTTAACCTACACTTTCTAAGAACCTTCTATTTTTTGAAGTCTAATTCTGCTAGCAGGTTTTTGGGAACATAGCAAGATTAATTAGAACTAAAATCACAATATTTTGTGACATTGAACATAATCACAAAGATAAATACAGGCGCATATAAGAGTGACTATTATGCCAAGATGGAGACGTGGCAGAGGAAAAAGAAGGGGAACAGGTCCAGGAAGACCTATGAAATCAAGAAACATAGGGTTTAATCCAGCCATCAAAAATTTTGTTCCAGCAATTCCCAAAGGAACAACGATCAATCCTGAACCAATCTTTTTGACGCTCGCCGAACTGGAAGTATTGAGGCTGGTGGATATGGAGGGGATGATGCAGGAGGAAGCTGGAACACAGATGGGCGTTTCAAGGGGCACAATATGGAGGCTCTTACAAAGTGCGAGAGAAAAAGTTGCTCGAATGTTAATCGAGGGCAGGGAACTCAGTATCGTTCCCGAAACATGATAAAACTTAAAAGAGTTTTTTTGTCAACAGCAGATAAACTGCGTTGTTATTGTGTAAGTTGAATTAAAGGTAATATTTCACAATGTATGTAGAAAAACAAATAAATATTCAAACTGTAATATTGTGCAAAGGCACACAATAATTGTTTAGGGATGCCTAAAATTTATGAAAAAAGTAGAAATGTGGTATAGAAAATGAAGATTGCAATAAGTTCTCAACCCCCAGGTGGATTAGAAGTCCTTGTAGATCCCAGATTTGGGAGATGTGTATGTTTCACAATTTACGATTCAGAAATAGGAAATGTCGTAGTTATTCCGAATACGGCTACAGAAAGTTTTTCAGGTGCAGGCATTCAAGCAGCCCAGTTGGTCGTCAACTCGGGCGCAACCGTAGTGTTAACAGGAAACGTGGGGCCAAATGCCTTTACGGCTCTCCAACAACTGGGTGTCCAGACATACACAGGTGTTTTTGGCGCAACAGTGAAGGCGGCAATAGATCAATATCTTGCAGGGACATTAACTTCCACTACAAGCCCAACAGCGGGAGCTAAATCAGGAATGGGCGGTGGCGCAGGCAGAGGTGCAGGACGTGGCGGTGGCGCAGGCAGAGGTGCAGGACGTGGCGGTGGCGGTGGACGTGGAGGTGGACGCGGCGGCGGCCAAAATTGGTAATGAACATCAAAAAAATAGGAGATTTTATGAAGATCGGCGTAGCATCAAGCTTGCCTGAAGGACTGGATTCACCTGTTGATGAACGCTTCGGTCGGTGCTTCATGTGGACAGTTGTTGAAGTGGATGATAACAAGAAGGTAATCAACGTTGAATTATATGAAAATGATGCCAGAAATGCACGCAGTGGGGCTGGAATTCAATCCACCCAGTTTCTTTCTCAATTAGGGTGTAGTGTTGCCATAGCTGCAAATTTCGGTCCAACTGCTTTTACAGCCTTGAATTCCTTAGGGTTTGAAATAATACAATGTGATCTACAATTGACTGTGCAAGAAGCACTTGATCGCTATCTTTCTGGTAAATATAAGTCCTTAGAAGAGCCAACGAAACCAAAAAAGGCTGGTGTTTCATAATTAACTCTTAAACATTCGACACGAGAATTATTAAAATGTTGGAGTTGAAGAAAGATGACATCTCTTCCATCAGAAATCTTCCATAGGAAGCCAGTTGATGTCCCGATAGTCGCGTCAACTGGTGGCAAAGGTGGCACTGGTAAAACTGTTGTAGCCATCAATCTTGCAGCCCAGTTAGCAAATATGGGCAAAAGAGTTTTAATCATCGACTGTGATGTTGACAGTCCTAATGTCGCCATTCTTTTGGATGCCGAATTAAAGGATGAACAAGTTATCAAACGTTTTCTTCCAGAATTTATTTTGGAAAACTGCACATTTTGTGGGAAGTGTGCAGAATATTGTAGGGCTCACGCTATATTGCAGGTAGGCGATAAGCCACCCCTTTTGTTCCCAGAAATTTGCACAGGTTGTGAAGTATGTCAACTAGTGTGCCCATCCGACGCAATAGTAGACAAGGAAAAGATTGTGGGTTATACATTTGAAGGGCACAATAATGGTGTTGATATTGTCAGTGGCGAGTTAAAATTGAGAGAACCAGAATCTGCTATCGCAGTAGATGCTGCAAGAGAGAGGGCGTTTAAGAAAGTCAAAGAAAATGGAAAAGACTATGATATTGTGGTAATCGATACTGCCCCAGGTGCCCATTGCGACGTCATCCGTGCATTGCAAGGGGCTGATCTCGTATTAGCTGTAACTGAGCCAACACCCTTTGGAGCTCACGATTTAGATCTAATAATCGAACTGACTAAGAACGTCATGATGCTTAATTCGAAAGTAGTGCTAAATCGATCAGATATTGCGGATAGTAAAATAATTGATTCAACATGCCAAAAAAAATCAGTGGAGTTGCTAGCACGGATTCCATACGATGATGAACTAATTAAAAGCTATGTCAAAGGAATTCCCATAGTGAATTATAATCCAGAGTCCGCAAGCGGGAAAATATTAATTCAACTGGCAGAAAAAACTCAGGAGTTGCTCTTGACATGAAAGAAGTTGTGATAGTCTCGGGAAAAGGCGGAGTTGGAAAAACTTCAGTTGCTGCAGCACTAGCCATTTTATTTCAGGAAAATGATCTAAACCTTGTGGCGTTGGATGCTGACGTCGATGCACCAAATTTAGCATTGCTCTTGAGCGCAAAAGACGATGAAAGGGTTGAAGACGAAATTGAGGTTTCAGAAAAAGCTTTCATCCTTGCTGACAGATGTATCTATTGTGGACAATGCGTTGAATCTTGCAGTGAAAACGCAATAATGCAACCCGATTTGGAAGAACCACCAATAATCATACCATATCTCTGTGAAGGCTGTGGAAAATGTGCAATAATTTGTCCAGAAGAGGCAATAGAGATCCGAGCGGTAAAAGGGGGAAAAATTATCAATTCAAAGAATAATGCAAACGGGTTTACAATAATCACAGGTCAGATAGCTATTGGGGAAACAGGATCTGGCAAAATTGTTACAGAAATAAAAAAGCGGGGACGAGAAGAGGCACAAAGGGTCAATGCAGATGTTCTTTTAGTTGACGGTGCACCTGGGACAGGTTGCCCAGTGATAGCCGCTATAACAGGAGCGAATTATGTCATCATCATAACTGAACCAACACCTTCTGCAATGAAAGCTTTCGAAAGGATCACATATATTGCACAACATTTTCCACTGGGGATTGGACTTATTATCAACAAATCGGATTTGCATGAACCGTCAAAAGCCCAGATACTCGAAATAGCCAGAAAAAATAACGTTGAAGTGCTTGGAGAGATCCCACTCGATAAGAATGTACCATATTCTATTGCCCAAGCAGAACCAATTGTTACCTATGCACCAGAGAGTCCTGCTGCCGTAGCATTGAAACTAATTGCAGAAAGACTTCTGCAAAGTCTAAGATTTTCTTAACTTAAAATTCTATATAGGATGTTTCCTGTAAAGAAAATTTTATGAATTAAATAGATTTTAGATTATTGACTAAAGATTTTATGCAAGTAACTCTATAACGTATAACGAGGGAATTTTATGTCAAAGTTCGTACCAAAGCCATTATGTTGCGATGTGGTAGAAGCGTTTTCTTCAGAAGAACGCATGAAGCTCTTGATGACGACGATAGGGCTTGGTGGATGCGCAGCTGCAAGTGTATTAGAAAAATTCACTGGACTTGACACTGCAACAGTTCGTGAGAACTTAGAAGTCTTAGAAAGAACTGGATTTGTCGAAGTTCGAGAGATAGGAAAAACTACCGTCGTTCGATTACAGAAAATAATTTCCCCTATTGCTACTTTCGCTACCTTCATCGAAGAAGTGGAACAGACGACAGTTGAAAACATCATTGAAAAGTCGAAAACAATTATAGAGGACATGAAAATGAAGGATGATGCCCAAGCATTCATTAATGAATTCAATGACATTAGTTTCAGGCTTCGTGGAATAATCGAAATTTATTTTCCGCGTCAATTCTGGGAAGCAAAAGAACAAGTAAAACTCCTTGCAGAGAAATTCGCTCTACCTATGAAGAAATAGAGTGCCGCTGACGCAAAGCTACAAAAAATTAAAAAAAGGGAACTAAACTGCAGAGCCGCAATGCGGACAGAAGTCCGTACCAGCTGGAACTTCTGAACCACAGGAAGGACAAAACTCCGGTTTTGGTTCTATTATCGGCTCAGGTTTAGGTGTTACTGGTGCTGGTTCAACTGGAGTGGGTAATGGTGCTTCTTTTTCAACTTCTTTTCGTGTAGCGCCAACTGCTGCTATAACAATCCCAACTAAAGCCAATATTCCGCCGATCATGTTTAATGTATAATCTCGGCGCTCTACTGTTTCATAGTAAGCTCTGTCAACTTGTATTGAAGTTATTTCGCAACTTGTGAGTCCATCGTTATAAACAACTAAATAATACGTATCTGTGGACTGGACTGTAACGCTAAATACCATACTTTGTGAATTGAGTCTTGTGACAACAGAAGGTGCGTTGATGGAGTAGGCATACGTCGTTTGCCAGTCCGAAAACTGACTTTCCGAAAATATGAAGAAGTTCACTGGTTGGGTGGTTTCTATCGAACCTGATACCTTATCTCCTGCATCTAGATTCGTATACCAATACACATAGTAATTTCCTGGAAGAGTGTAAGAAGTGTCAAGTAGATTTTCAGTATATTCAACGCTTTGATAGGTAGTTCTCGTTCCCGCAGCTGCTAAAACTAGTCCAAACACCAAAATTATCACGCCAACAACCGTGATCTCTTTTCTCACTTTCTTTCACCTATCAATTTTTAAATTTTCATTGAAAAGATCCTCAAGATTCTTGCGGAAAAACTCACTTAAAAGAGTTTTGCCGAGAAACTAACTTACAGAAAACCCCGCACTTAAATTGTGCTTTTTCCTCATATATTAATATCTATAATCAATAAAAATATAATGTTTCAATGCTGGCGTCACAAAAGCATTTTCAAAATCTTTCTGTAACGTTTCAAGAAATATTGATAAGCAAAGACATTATCCCAATATGTGAAAAATAACGCAAATGCCATTTACACTTCAGGTGAAGCTTCAATGACGGAAAAAGTTGTATTTGGACCTGTTCCATCGAGACGATTAGGCATGTCTTTGGGAGTTAACAATATACTTTACAAAAATTGCAGTTATTCTTGCGTTTATTGTCAACTTGGTAGGACGCAACATTTTGAAATCGAACGCTACGAGTACTACAACCCCGAGGAACTTGTAAGAAGTGTAATAGAAGCTAAGAAGTGTGATGCGCACATAGACTATATTACTTTTGTCCCTGACGGAGAACCAACATTAGACAAAAATCTAGGTTTTGAAATCGCTGAAATAAAAAGAGAAAGTTCTACAGAAGTGGCAGTCATTACAAACGCGTCTTTACTTTATCGAGATGATGTTAAAGACAACTTATACCATGGAGATACTATATCTATAAAGGTTGATGCAAT
>JAEORY010000690.1 GCA_016840645.1 Candidatus Borrarchaeota archaeon
CGGAATTATTTGAGTTATAGGCTTCTCTTGGCACTTTCGTATTAGATCTTCTGCTTCCTCTTGATTAAGTTCGATTACGATGATATTATTACCTGCAGACTCACGCACCTGCAAATATTTATTGCCTTTAGTCCCAGAAGGGGTAATAAGGCAGCCTTTAGAAATAATCCCGTTTTTCAGTGCATCATGTAACCGTCGTATTGCATAATAAGCTGCAACACCACCTGGTTTATCAAATGATTTGACAGAAGGTACTTCTACACCTATGAGCATGTAAGGTCCTCGCTTAATGGTGCCGCCTAATTTTTGCTTCTTTTTTTCTGTACTAAATTCAAAATCTAGATCCAAAGATATCTCATTTAGTTTTCCTAAATTCCGTGCTATTGCTTGTACTGAGCATAGTGCACCGCCTACAATACTACCTGGGTTGACATCAATTGCAAGAATTTCTGCAAGTTCGACGCTTAGAGTGACTTCTTCGCCAACCTCATTAGTTACAGTCGCAATTGGTTTAGATGAAACTAGTGCTAATGCTTCTTCGGCTGTTTCAATTCTTACCTTTTCAGTTCCTGCGGCTTCTACTTGCTCAAGTGGAATAACTGATACTGCCTCTGGCAGAGTCAAATCAGGTTCTACATAAGAATCTGTTTTTTCATCAATTGCTTTTCTGATAAGCTTAATTGAGTCTCGCGGATTTCCTTTAGATCTGTGGTAAATTTTATCAAAGACAAATTCCGCTAATGGGAAGAATTTGTTTCCAGGATCTGGTAAGTTATTAACGTCCCAGAAGTGTGACATGGCTCTAACGTAGAATTCCTTTATATCCTCAACTCTAAACGGGTAAAGTCGCAAAGTAGTGTCCATCCTGGAACGCATAGCAGAATCTGCCAAGGACTCTATTTTGTCCCAAACTTCAAGAAGACACGATGCAACAATTACGACGTTCTGTAACTCATTATAGAGACGTTTCATAGTTTCCCAGAGTCTTATTTCTGCATCTTCACCAAACATTCTGAAGGGGATTTCAAGCTCGTCAAAATAAAGGACAATCGGTCGGTCCATATTTTCCACAAACAGCTTGATCGCAGCTAAACATACATCATCATCTTCAATTAGAGATTTTACTCCGATTTTTTCCATTTCATCTTCTGAAATTGCCTCACCAAGAAGCCATGCTTCTGCAATTTCAGCTTCTTGATGTTGTCCTGTTTTCTTCCCCATCCCGAATAAAATTATACATTTTAAAACATCCACATTTAGACCAGGATAAAACCGCATTGCAGTTCGTGCAACCTGCTCTGCAGAAACATAAGAAAATCCACGTTTCATCCGTTCCGAGGCTCCAAAATCTGTAAGAACCTTCTTAGCAACTATATTAAGAACTTCTATTCCCACTTCATCCATTAAAGCTGTGTAAACATGTAGAAGAATTCGAGTTGGAGAAGGAGGGCTAGGAACGTAGACTGTTATATAGTTTAAATCTAGAGGAGCAATATCTTTTGATTTCAGAACCCAATAAAAGTGTGTTTTCCCCGATCCGGCGTCCCCTGTTATAGGGACAAAGCGAGCTGACTGATCTGACAATGTAAACCTTATTGCTCGCATGGCGCCTCTTTCAACTTCCATTCGAGGACCTGGAATGTCGACTACATCCTCTATGTCGCCGCGGGAAACATAACGATCAAAAGGTGTTGGAGTTGTTTTGATCACTTCAAAATACATTTCTTGCTCATCATCATTCATTATAATCAAAACCCATCCAGTTATCTTATTTCATAATTAGAGAAATCTTATCTGACTCAAAATGTGCTCAGTACATTCATAAATGTTCCGTCTTTTCTCGTTCTTATTTTTGAGGACATCTTGAAAAAAGATATGTTAGTTAGACTTGAAAATGTCTTCGTAACATCCTTATATGCCACATCAGGCACATCAGAGAATTTTCTTTTGAAGTATAAAAAGCCCTCTATGAGATAAGATATTATTTAATAGATTCCATAATGATAATTGATCGTGAATCATAACTACACAGATCATGTGAGAGAGGCTCAAATGCGTATAGGTATTATAACAAACCTTGAAAAGAGTTTTGAAGTTCAGGAATTAGTTAATTCATTGCAGAACAGACAAATTACACCTTTGATCTTTTCGTTTGATCAACTTGCTGCAAACATTGGCTTTGAGAGAGATACTATCCAAATGAAGGACATAAATCTCTCAGATGAATTAGATGCGCTAATCGTCAGAGGACCTCCTATGGGTACATTAGAACAAATAACTACTAAATTGGATATTTTATACAAATTAGAAGGTCTAGGACTGATGATTACCAATTCCCCCAAAGCAATTGAAGTTGCTGGGGATAAATGTCTTTCAGGAATTCGGCTTGCTGAAGTTGGTTTACCAGTTCCAAAAAGTATAGTAACCGAGAATCTAGATGCCGCACTCGATGGCTTCTCAAACTTGGGGGAAGATATAATTGTAAAACCAATTATTGGAAGTAGAGGGAGAGGAATTGTAAGAATAACAGATCGTGAGATTGCTTGGCGTATATTTGATACGTTACTTCGCTCTAATCAAGTAATTTTCATGCAAGAATACCTTCCTCATGGACTGCAAGATATTAGAACTCTTGTAGTTGGCAATAAGGTAA